>DASRJB010000590.1:0-4223 GCA_035649715.1 Pirellulaceae bacterium | reverse complement strand
TCGGACTCGCCTGTCTGCTGGCCGCGGGGTGTGGAGTGCCGTCGTCGGCGAGCCATGCACCCACGGACGTTCCGGTGGCCGCTGCCGCGCAAGTTGGCGATGCTCCTACGCCCACGGAGCAGTCCCCAACTGTCGAACCAGCTGAGCCGGCTGCCGCGCCCGCGGAGGCCCCAGCACCTGCGGCCGCCGCCCCACCAGCCAGTGACGACGCTCCCAAGCCGCCCGCGCCGAAGGCCCAGCGGCTTCCAGCCGACCGCCGGCCACGGCGGCCCGGGGAGGCCGAGAAGATCACGTTCGAAGATCTCAATCTGGGCATGCAGGCCGACGTCGCCTACCGGCCGTTCATGCTCACTGACCGCGTGAAGGAACTGGAGGGCCAGCGGGTTTCGATCCTGGGCTATATGCACGAAGGGCAGCTGTCGACGAATTCCGTCAAGAAGTTCGTCCTGCTCAAAAACACGCAGTGCAAATTTGGCCCCGGCGGCCAGGCCGACCACTTGGGAATGATCTACCTCAAGGAAGGCACGGCGGCCAAATTGACGAACCAGGTGGTCAAGGTCGAAGGAAAGCTGAAAATCGAGCCGGTCAACGTGGACGGCATCACCTGGTCGGTCTACGACGTCGAAGATGCGACCGTGGAAGTTGTCAAATGAGGCAGCCGCGGAAGGCGAAATCCTGCCGCCTTCCGCGACTGCGATTTGACTCGCCCTCTACAATTGAAGAGGACTTGGGGACCGCTGCCGGCCGCGATGCGGCTGGCCGGGTCCGATGAGCTAGTTCTTCGAAGCGGATTGCGTGGCTGCGGCGGGCTTGACCTCGTTGGCTGGCTTCTGCTCCGTGCTAGTGGTCGCAGAGGCCGGCTTGACGTTGGGGTCATTCTCCGCCGCGGCCTTTTCCGCCGCGAGCTTCTCCGCCGCCTTCTTCTCTTCCTCGAAGTAAGCCGCGATCGACTCTTCCGTCTCGCCGACCTCGTCGCCGGCGGGCGGCGTGCCGTAGACGCCGACATAATAGACCGCACCGCCGGGGCCCACGGCGTAACCGAAGCCCGCATCGGTAGTTCGGCTGACGATCGAGGCGTAATGGGCCCCGCTCGCCTGCCACATGCTGAACGCCGCGTCGAGTCCACCGCCATTCATGGCGATGTTCTCGAGGACGCCACCCCGGAAGCCGTACTTGCTGGCCCGGTACTGATACCCGCCGTTGGCGTAATGGCTGAACTGGCCGGTCCGCGCCATGTATGCCGCGTGGTCCTGAGCGGCTTTCGTCAGGGCTGGGTTCATCCGGTGCGGCAAAAGGCCCGCCCGCCGCCGCATGTTGTTGCTGCGAACCAGCATGCCGAACAGGGTTGGGTGCCGGTGCAGCGGTCGGGTTTCGCCCGAACCCTCGGCGGAAGCGGCAGCCGCGGGTCCCGCTGCCATGGGCGGTTCTGCAGCCAAGGCAACCGACGCGGCCAGAACGGCCGCCAATCCAAGTGCTCTCCTCATACTTCTCCTCCGTGCAAACAGGTGGGAACGAAACGGTGGGGAACCAAAGGCGTGAACCCAGGCAAGCTGGCCTGAGTTTGCGGGGCCGTTATGGTCAAACGGCCAAGCGGCTGGCAATCCCCCCAAAACCCCAACTCACCACAGACTCCACCCCATATGGTGGATGTTAAACACCAAAAAATGGTAAAACTAGAAAGTTAAGCAGAATAGAAAGCTTGGGTAGGAGCTGTCCTAGGGCGTTTTACAACGGTCATAGACCGATTGTGCTAGCTGCCGCGGTGGATAGCCTGTCGATGGCTGTCGATGGCGAGCGACTCATCGAGCCGGCGGTCGCTCGCGAAGCTCGATATTCAATGGAATCTTGCGGGCAGATAATTCTTGATCGATGGCTTCGTGTGCGGCAGTCAGTGTTGTGCTGAGCGGCAAGTCATATTGCCGGCCATCCTTCGTAACAAATCGGTAGCCGAACATATGTTCGGTGCCAAATGAGCCGGTTTCCTGGCTCACAGCCGTGGCAGAGGCGATCTCCGAGAGCGGAATGTCGAAGTTGTACTTCGTGTGTGGCGGCTCCCGCCGATGAATCAGCAACTCGTCCGTCAGCTCCACGCGCTCGCAGGCCGTTTGCGGCATCACGACCAGGCAAAACAGCGGCACTCCAGCCAGCATGATTCCGGCCACAACCCGGTCCTGCATCCACCGCCACGCCAGCCAGGCAAATCCCAGCAGCGCGACAATGAACAGCCCTTGGAAAAACCACGCCAGCCAGCCGTAGGCGAACACGTGGTGGCTGCCGCTAACCGTGTGCGTAGTCGTGTCGAACAGCGACTGCACCCACAACAGCAGGACCACGACCAGGGCAAATGCCAGTCGATACATGGCTGAACTTAGCCGGGCAGCTTCGCCGGTTGCTGCGGCGGCAGCGGCGGCGTTTCGACGCGAATGGCCTTGCAACCCTTGAACGCGCCGGCGGTCGCGTGGAACTTGGTCGTTCCCTGCACGGCGACATCCAGCGGCAGGCGGACGTCCTTGTCGGTCGTAATGATGTCTCCCACGCGCAGTCCGATCAAGTCGCCGGTCGAGATGTGCGACTCGGCGAGCGTGACGACGAGGTCCAGCTTCGCCTCGTCCAGCCGCCGGCCGATCGCGGCCTGCGTCTGGCCGGTGGAGGCGGTCTTGCCGTAGCTGGCCCAGCTGTTGCTGGCCAGCTTGCTGCTGACTCGCTCGATCGAGTTGAACGGGATGCAGAAGTTGATCATTCCGCGGACGTCCCCCAGCGTCAGCTCGAAGCTGACGAGGATTACGACCTCGTTCGGCGGCACGATCTGCACCAGCTGCGGGTTGCTTTCGACGCGATCCACCGAGAGCTTCAGCGACAAGAGGCCCTGCCAGGCGTGTTTCAGCTCCTGCAGGAACAGCCCCGTGATCCGCGAGACGAGCCGCAGCTCGATCTCGGTCAGCGGGCGGCGGGCGATCGGGCCGGCCTCCTTGCCGCCGCCCAGCAAGCGATCGATGATCGGATAGAGGATTGAAGGATTGATATCGAGGATCAGGTTGCCTTCCAGCGGCTCGGCCTTGAGCAAATTGAAACAGGTCGGGTTCTCCAGGCTGAACACGAACTCGCTGTAGGTGAGTTGATCGACGCTGGTCAGCTTGACCTCGACGATCGAGCGGAGCAGGGCCGAGAGGGCCGCGCCGAAATTGCGGCCCAACCCCTCGTGCAGCGACTGCAGGGCCCGCATCTGCTCCTTGCCGACGCGCTCCGGCCGCTTGAAGTCGTAGGTCGTGATCTTTTCCCGCGGCTTGAGCGCCGCCCGCGGAGCCGGCACGGCCGCGGCCGGAGTTGCGGCGCGCGGCGACTGAGCCTCCATCGTGCTAAGCAGGCTCTCGACTTCGGACTGGCTGAGGATTCCGTCGGTCATAGGCCGGTTGGTCGGTTGGTCGGTGGTCGGTTGATCGGTGGACAGATTACTGACCAACCGACTTACCGACTCACCGGCTGACCGGTCTCACTCCCTGATTTGCCCTTCCCCAAACACCACATACTTATATGTCGTCAGTTCCTTCAGCCCGCAGGGGCCGCGGGCGTGAAATTTATCGGTGCTGATGCCGATTTCGGCACCCAGCCCGAACTCGTAGCCGTCGTTGAATCGCGTGCTGGCATTGATCATCACCGCCGAGCTATCGACGCGGGCGGCGAACTCCCGGGCTGCGGCCAGGTCGCGGGTGACGATGGCGTCGGTATGCTGCGAGCCATAGCGGTTGATGTGATCGATCGCCGCCTCGAGGCTCTCAACCACCTTCACGGAGATGATCGGCCCCAAAAACTCGGCGGCGTAGTCGTCCTCCGTCGCCGGCTTCACGCCGGGCACGCCGAGCAGGTTGCGGGAGAGCTCGTCGGCTCGCATTTCGATGCCCCGCTGGCCCAGGGCCGCGCCGATTCGCGGCAGGAACGCATCGGCCACGGCGGCGTGCACCAGCAGCGACTCGCAGGCGTTGCAGACGCCCATCCGCTGGCACTTCGAGTTCACGAGGATCTCTCGGGCCATCTCGAGATCGGCCGCCGCGTCGACGTACACGTGGCAGTTGCCGTCGAAGTGCTTGATGACCGGCATCTGAGCCTCGGCGGCCACGCGGCGAATCAGGCTCTCGCCCCCGCGGGGGATCGCCACGTCGATGTACTCGGGCATCCGCAGGAACTGGCCGACGGCCTCGCGATCGGTCGTGCTCACCAACTGGACT
>DASRJB010000589.1:0-10994 GCA_035649715.1 Pirellulaceae bacterium | reverse complement strand
TGCAGTCGCATCCGCTGCTTTGCTTCCTTTGCTGCCTTCTGTTCCATTCCTCTGCTTCGGACCTAGGCCAGAATGTCTCGAATCGGCTTTCCATCCGCGATCTTGATCGGCCGGCCTTGCTCGGAGACGTTTTTCTCCTCGGGATCGACGCCGACGGCGGCGCAAAGCGTGGCCAGGATTTCGGGCACATCGACCTTGCCCTCTTTGACCTCCTCGCCGCCCTCGCTGGTCTTGCCAAAGGCTTGGCCGCCCTTGATGCCGCCGCCGGCGAAGACGCAGCTCCACGCGGCGGGGAAGTGATCGCGGCCGGCTTGCATGTTGATCGCCGGCGTGCGGCCAAACTCACCGATCCAGAGGATCGTCGTCGAATCCAAAAGCCCGCGCTCGGCGAGTTCCTTCATCAGCGTACCCCAGCCGTTGTCGAGCTCGGCCGAGAGCGCCTTGACGGCGGTGAAGTTGTTCTGGTGCGTGTCCCAGCCAAACATGTTGTCGCCGACGTTGCCTAGCGTGACCTCGACGAACGACACTCCCGACTCGATCAGGCGGCGAGCCATCAGGCAGCCCTGGCCGAACCGTCCGCGGCCATAGGCGTCGCGGACAGCCGAGGACTCCTCGCTCAAGTCGAACGCCCGCGCGGCCGCCGAATCCATCAGCTTGAGCGCCCGCTCATATACCGTCTGATGAGCGGCCGGCGACGGCCCGCGGTGATTGGCCACGAACCGCGACTCCAGCGCCCGCCACAGATCGACGCGGCCGGCGAACTGCGACTTCGCGACGCCCGGCGTCAGGTCATCGACTTGCAGCTGGGCATATCCGCCGGCGGCGGCCGGTGCTTGCTGGACGCCGTCGGTCGCGCCCACCGTCAGGGCGGCATAGCGGGGGCCAAGGAAGCCCGGCGAAAAGGCTGCCTGGTTGAACGCCCGGTAGGGCGAAATGCTCACATAGTGCGGCACCGCTTCGTCTTCGTTGGCCAGCGCCTTCGACAGCGACGAGCCGATCGCCGGATACTGCACCGGCCCTTGCGGCTTCTGGCCGGTGCGGACGACATACGTTCCGCGGCCGTGATCGCCTTCCTTCGTGCTCAGGCTGCGGACCACCGCCAGGTGCTCGGCCATCTCGCCCAGCTTCGGCAGGTGCTCGCTAAACCGCAGGCCCGGCGCCTTGGTGGCGACTTCCTTGAATTCGCCGCCGTTGGCGTGCCCCGGCTTCATGTCGAAAGTGTCGGTCTGCGACGGCCCGCCCGTCATCCACAACAGGATGCAGTGCCGCCGCCGCTTGGGATCGGCCGCCAGGTCCTTGGCCAAGAGCGGGAACCAGCCGCTGGCACTAGCCCCCAATAAACTCAACGAAGCGGCTTGCAGCCATTGACGGCGAGCGCGAAGCCCGCTGTTAGGAATACAGCGCATTGGACACCTCGATGTCGAACGACCGGTCCCCAAGAGCAACCACAATTGTCGCCGAAACCGAGGCGTCGTGCAAATCCGCTAGGCCGACTTCGCCGGCGATACTTCGGGCGGCACCGCGTCGCGGAGAATGTCGCCCCACGGATTCATGACGCCGATCGGTGATTCCTTGGTGAGGGCCATGGCGTCGTCGATGGCTTCCTGGTTCGTGACGGCAATGTATCGCCGGCCGGCCGATCCCTGAAGCTTTTGAAAGCCGTCGTGCAGCGTGGCGGAAGTTTCTACCTCAATCACCAGGTCGCCGATATGCACGTCGAACCCATTTGAATTGTCGGCCCCGTTGCCATACCGCTCGTTCAACCGCCGGACGACCGCCACATGTGCCTTATTCGCCATGACTTGCACCGCCTAGGGAGGGATGCGGCTGAGACCCCCCTGCGGCATTGGCCGCGAGTCCCGCCACTACCTCTCATAGGCGGCTAACCGCAAAATTTCCGACGCATGCGGTTTTTGGCACGCATTTTCTCTTCGGCGCAAGAATTGTTCACCGCAAACGGTACGAGTAAAACTCTGCCCAAAGCACCTAACTCCTTTGCTCGAATCAGTTTATCAGCGATCGGGCGCTGCTAGATCCGCTTCGCAATCTTCCAGGTATTCAATACTCTCGCGGGCCAGAGCTTCCACACCGGGGGTATAGTCAAATACTTCCACCGAAACCCATCCACGATAGTCAATGTCTGAAAGAGCCTGAAAGATCGGCCGAAAGTCGAGCTCGCCCATGCCCGGACCACGCATGTTCGGGTCATTGGCGTGAAAATGCTCCAGCAGGCTGGCATTTTCCCGCAACAGCTGCGGGATCGGCTTGCTCTCGGAGGCCATCGCCTTGCAATCCAGGTGCAGCCGGCAATGCGGCGAGCCGACCATCTCGCATAGCTGCCGCCCCGCGGCTGCGGTCAGCAGGAAATTGCCGTCCTTCGGCCCCAGCGGCTCCACGGCCAGCGTCACCTGGCACTGCTCGAGCGTGGGCATCGCCCGCCGCAGGCAGTCAGCCGCGAGTTCCATTCCCTGTTCGTGCGAGACGCCGGGCAGCAGGTTCCGCTGCATGGGTGAGCCCAGCACCATCACGTTGCCGCCCAGGTCGCGGCAGAGACGCGCCAGCTCGCCGAGATAGTCGGACGTTTTGTGCCGCACGGCGTCGTCGGGAGTGGTCAGGTAGTAGCCGGTCGTCTTTGCCAGCAGCCAGTGCAGGCCGATGATTTCCAGGCCGGCGTCGTCAGCCTGGCGGCGAACTTCCGCCCGCCGCGCCGGCGAAATCTCGTACGCATTGACGTTGATCGTAAAGGGCGCGATCTCCAGGCCGGAATAGCCCAGCTCCGCCGCAAAGCGAAACGCCTTGTCGAACGGCCAATCCTGAAACGTCTCGTTGCAAATGGCAAAACGCATGGTGGTGGATTTCATTCGCGGATGACAGGCAACTCACATCAGGATATCCATTCTCTGTTCCCAGTGCGCTACAATGATCGGATCATGGGCCGCACGTGCAATCGCTGTCCGCCTAGTCATTCGCGCCGGATGTTCCTGGCGGCCTCGGGACTGTCTCTTCTCGGCACAAGCGCGCTGGCCCAGGAGCGCGGCGCTGACGACTGCCCGCAGTGCGGCGGCGTCGGCCTGGTGCCAATTCCCGACGCCAAGCCGTTCGTCTGGGTCGATGGCCAGCCCGCACCCAAGCCGGAAGCCGCAGTCGGCGAGCAACACTGCCCGGTTTGCCGGGCTGGCGGAGATTCGGCGGAGCTCGTCGCAGCCGCCAAGGGGCGGTTCGAGCGGGCCCAGTCGAAGCACGCCGAATGGAAAGAGCGGATCGGCGGCCGCCTGGTCCTGGTCATGACGCGGCACGCTGCCCTGACCACGCAGTTCACCTTCGCGCAGGCCAAGAGTGCCGGCCAGGCGGTCGAAAGCCTCACGCTACACCTGAAGCGCGTCAGCCGGTCGCTGGCCCTCGTGCCGACGCGGCTGGGCGAGTACGAGCAGATCCTGCTCTGGGAGCGCTCGGCGTGGGATGCCTTCCGCAAGGTGATGGAGGAGCTGTACACGCCGATGCAACTGGGCGATGCCTGGTCGCTGTCCAAAGGATTCAACAGCTACGATCATGTCGTCACGCCCCATCTGTACGAGTCGCCGCAGACGATCCGCCAGCGGCCGCTGACGCACGGCCCGGTGTTCCTCGCCGCCCGCCGCCAGGTCCACCTCGCCACGCGTTGGAAAGCGCCGATCTGGCTGGCCGAGGGCTTTGCCGCCTACGGTGATCACGCCGTTCACAAGGCCAACCGCTGGTGGTCGGTTTATGACCCGGGCAAAACGCCGGCGGTCGGCGACTGGCTGGCCGATGCCCGCCGCCTCACCAAGGCCGGCAGCGTGCAGCCGTGGGACAAGCTCCTCCGCCGCGAGCTGCGCGACTGGGAGCCCGATGACTATTACCAGACGCTGGGCATTGTCGCGTTCCTGCTCGAAGCCGAGCCGGGCAAGTTCCTCGCGCTCTTGCGCAAGCTGGCCGCCGGCGACGACCAGGTCGCGGCGCTGGAAGACGCCTATCGCCAGCCGCTGGCCGAGCTCGACCGCCGTGCCAGTACGTGGCTCGTCGCCCGCCGCTCGTAGATCGCTACCGTACCGGCCACAGCTTGAGCGTGCCGTCCTGCGAAGCCGAGGC
Organism: Pirellulaceae bacterium; assembly: GCA_035649715.1. GTDB lineage: Bacteria > Planctomycetota > Planctomycetia > Pirellulales > Pirellulaceae > CAYLLN01. The sequence goes on along the minus strand of DASRJB010000589.1, from coordinate 6,887 downwards.
GATCAGCTTTCCATCGGGGCTGACCCCGATGCCCGGAATAACCTTGTTGTGGCCCGCATAGCGGGTAAGCAGCTTGCCCGCCGTCAGGTCCCACAGCCAGACGCCGCCGCGGCCGTCCCCCATCGCCAGCCGCTGGCCGTCCGGCAACAGCGCAATCGCTGTTCCCACCGTCTCGGTCTTCACCGTGCCGATCACTTTCCGCTGGGTGAGGTCCCAGACCATCAGCGTGCGGTCGGAGCCGGACGAGACGAGCCGCTTGCCGTCGCGGCTGAGGTCGATCCGCTTGATTTCCACCGTATGCCCCGGCAGTTTTGCGAACTCCTGGCCGCTGGCGACTTCCCACACCCGCAATTCGCCGGCAACGTTCGGCTGCTGCCAGTCGCCGGTGGCGGTGATCATGAGCGTGCTGTCGGGCGTGAAGCGGATGCTGTTGACGGACAGCGTCTGGCTCGGCAGCGACTTGCGGACGACGCCCGAATCGACGTCGAACAGTTTCAGCGTGCCGTCCCCCGCGCCGCTGGCCAGCGTGCGGCCGTCCGGCGAAAAGGCGACGGAGCGGATGCCCGCCAGCTTCGCCCCGTAGCCGTTGTACTTCATGATCTCCACGGCCCGGTTGAGCGACCAGAGGCGCACGGTGCCGTCCGATCCGGCGCTGGCCAGCAGCAAGTAGTCGGGCGAGAAGGCGACGTCGTAGATGATGCCGCTGTGGCCGGTGAGCGTCGTTTTGACCTCGCCCGTCACGGGATCGCGGAGGGCGATCAGGCTGTTCTTGCCGCCCGTGACTAGCCACTGGCCGTCGGGCGAGAACTTGGCGCAGTAAGCCTCGGGCGCGTGGGCCGGCAGCGAGACCACGGGCTGCGTCCGCGGCTCGTCGGCTTTCCACAGTCGGAGCGAACCGTCGGTGCTGGCGCTGACCAGTCCCGCGGCCTGCGGCAGGAAGGCCACGCCGGTCACTTCCGCGGCGTGCGCTCCGAACAGCTTGCGCATCTGACCGTTGGCCGGATCCCAGAGCCGAATATTCTTGTCGGCGCCGCTGCTGGCCAGCGTCTGGCCGCGCGGCGAAAAAGCCAGCGACAGGACGCCGCCCATCGGATGGCCGGCGAGCTTCAGCCGCGGCTGGCGCGTGGCGACGTTCCAGACGGTGACCCCGCCTTCCTCGCCGCCCGTCGCGACGCTGACGCCGTCGCTCGAGGTCGCAATCGCGCGGATCGCGGCCGGATGGCCCGCGAGCGTGCCTTCGGCGGCGCGCTTGGCGACATCCCAAATGATCGCCGTGCCGTCGGAACTGCCCGAATAGAGCCGAGCGGCGTCCGGGGCAAACGCCAGCGAGCGCACCGCGTCGGCGTGTCCGCTCAACGTGGCCAGCGGCGCGAACGAATCGCCATTCCACAGCCGCACCGTCTTGTCGTCGCCGGCCGTAGCCAGCAGCTTGCCGCCGGCGGACCAGCTGGCGGCATAGACTGCGCTCTTGTGCCCGCTGAGCGTCTTGTGCAATTGGCCGCTGGCGACGTTCCAGATGCGGACCTCGCCATTGGCGGCGCTCGTGGCCAGCCACTTGCCGTTGTCGGCAAAGGCCGCCGCCAGCACAACGTCGCTGTGGCCCGTCAGCGTCCGCACGACCTTGCCGCTCTTGCGGTCGCGGAGCTGAACCGTCTGGTCGGTGAGCACGGCAGCGGCCAGCGCGCCGTCGGGCGACAGCGCCAGACCGACGATCGGACCGGGCGAATCGTGATGGGACGCCGGGAGCGGAATCGACCGCAGCTCGCGCTCGCCCGCTACGTCCCAGACCTTGGCCAGCGCGTCCCAGCCGGTGCTGACCAGCGTCCGGCCGTCCTTGGACAGGCTGATGCCGAAGACCAGGCCGCGGTGGCCGGCGAGCGTGGCCCGCAGCTTGCCGCCCACGAGGTCCCAGATTTGAATCTGGCCGCTGTTGCCCGCGGCCAGCGTCGTGCCGTCGGCCGAGACGGCAAGGGCGTACTTGGCCGCGAGGGGCTGGCCCGCATCCTGGAGCGTCATCGTCAACGCGCCCGACTGGATGTCGAACAGGCGGATCAGCCCGTCGTGGCAGACCGTCGCCACCTGCAAGCCGTCCGGCAGGAACACGGCGGCGGATACTTCGCCCGGATGCGCGAGCGTGTGCTTCAGGAGGCCGTTGGCCGCGTCCCAAATCCGCACCGAGCGGTCCTGGCTGGCAGTGACAAGCAGCTTGTCGTCCGGCGAGAACTCGATCCAATACGCCCGTCCCGTGTGACCGATCAGCGTCCGCTCGATCTGGCCCGTGGCGAGGTCCCAAACGCGAACGGCATTGCCGTTGCTGCCCGTGGCCAGCCGCCGGCTGCCGTGGGCGAACGAGAGCTTTTCGATCGAGCCGCCCGTCTCGAGGAGCGTTTGCCGCACCGCGCCGCTCGCCGCGTCGCGGAGGCGGATCTCGCCGGCGAAGTTGCCGCTGGCCACGAGCGCGCCGTCGGGCGAGACGGCCAGGCCGCGCACTCCGCGCGGCTCCTCGGCGCTCCAGCGCAATTTGCCGCTGGCCCGGTCGAAGACGCAGACGCGGCCCAGCTCGTTGCTCCAGTGGCCGTAACCAACGGCAAACCACGACTCATCGGGCGACAGCACCCCGCCCCAGGCCAGCCGCGTCGGACCTACGATGACCTCGGCCGGCGCAAGGAAATCGACAGGCTCCGCGGGCGTTTGGGCCGGCGCGACTCGCGCAGCCGCCAGCGCGAGCAAGTACAGCCCAATTGTCAGGCGCCCGGCACGATTTGCAGCCATCGGACCCTCACGCGATAGGATTAAGACAAATTGTCTGCTCAGCGAGTCGCGCGCGTCAAGAAGGTCAGCAGGTCGAGCACGTCGCTCTCGCGGAAGCCGTCGAGCAGCCCCTCGGGCATGGGCGAAATGGGCGACTCGCGAACCTCCTCGATCTGCTTTTTGTCGAGCTCGACGAACTCCGCGGGGGCCAGCGGCTGCGTGGAGAGGCGGAGCTTTTCGGAGCGGTAGTCGCCTTCGAGCAGGACGCGGCCGGTGATCGTGCGGCCGTCGGTCGTGCGGACCTGCACGCCGCGGTAGTTCTCGGCGACGACGCGGTTGGGCGTGAGGATCGAGTCGAGCAGGTCCCGCGGGCTGAAGCGGCCGGCCACGTGCGTCAGGTCCGGTCCGACCGCCGGGCCGCGAGCACCCGCGCGGTGGCAGCGGGCGCATAGGGCCTCGCGAAAGACGACTGAGCCGCGCTCGGCATCGCCGCGGCGATCCGGATCGGCCAGCAGCTTCTCGAAGTCGCCCGCCTCCCAGCGCTTGACCAGCGGCCGCGCGGGAGGCAACGGCTCGTCGTCGATCGCCTTTGCCTCCAGCAGGTCGGCCAGCTCGCGGCGCTCAGCGTCCGTGAGCGCCAGCACGGCCTGTTCGCGGATTTGCGCGAGGAACTTGGGCATTCCTTCCCCCGCGACATACTTCGCGCCGTCGTTGAGTGCCGTGAAGTACGCCCGCCGCGTGTCGCTTGTCCAGCCGCTCTTCACGTTGCGGAGCACGAAGAGGCCGTGCAACCGGTTTTCCTGGGCGGGGCTGGCCAGGAGCGACTTTGCCACTCGTTCGACAAGGCCTGGCGCGTCGAGCGCCGCCAGCAGGCGAGCCAGATCGCGATTGAGGCTCGCGGCCGTTCCAGCCGGGCTGACGTGCGACGCCGCAGCCGCCGGATGCGGGAAGAGCGGATCTAGCTGCGCGATGATCCGCTGTTTGCGGCTGGCCACTTCTGCCGGGGCGGCGTCGTTCAGCAGGAGGTAGCTCTGCACGAGCAAAAGCAGTTGGCCGACATTGAATTGTCCTGCCGGCAGCTCGAGCAGAGCCTCGAGGGCCGCCGCGTCGCCGCCGCGGGCCAAGGCGACGAGCGCCGTGAGCGCGGCCATCGGCCGTTTTTCCTTGAGGGCCCGCTCGCGCCACTGATCCACAAGCTGATGCTCGGTCGCAACCATCGCGGCGTATCGCAGCCGCGGATCGTGGTCGTTGAGATAGGCCCAGGCGGCGTCGAGCGCGGCGGCGCTTGGCTGATGGAGCTGCTGGAGCTGCTTCCGCACGGCACGGGACGCTTGGGCATGGTCCTGGCAGGCCTTCTCGTGGGGGGACGGCGGCGAATCTTGCCGCTCTGCCCCGGTGAAGGCGAGCCGATACAGGGCGGACTGGGTCTTGCGTCCGCCGGTGACTAGATACAGCGCCCCGTCGGGACCGGCGGCCAGGTCGGTGACGTTGAGCGGCCGGCCCTTGAGCAGCGTCTCGGCCGCGCCGCGATAGCCCGCACCCCGCGGCAGCAGGTGGACGGCGAGAATCCGGCCGTACGTCCAATCGAGGATCAGCAGGCTGCGCTTGTAGTCGGCGGGGAATTTCAGGTCCGTGCCAAACATTACCGCCGTCGGCGATCCCCGGCCAATGTCGAGCGCGGGGAGCGCGTTGTCGGCGTGGTCGGGAAAGTATGGAGGCCACTTGCCGGTGACGCCGCGCCAGCCGAAATCGGACCCGGCCGCCAGCTGCACGACGCGCGTCGGCCGGTACCAGGGCGACCCCATGTCGAATTCGGCGTCGGCGTCGTAGGTGAAAGCGTCGCCGTGCTCGTTCAGGGCAATGCCGAACGGATTGCGGAGGCCCGCGGCGATCAATTCCCACTTGGCGCCATCACGGTCGGTGCGGAGGACGAAGCCCTCGCGGGTCGTTTGCCCGCGGCGGGCCTCACGGAAGGGCGACGTGCGATCGACGACGTTCTCCCTGGGCAGATCGACCGAGTCGCCGCTGATCCAGTAGATCGAGCCGTCGGGGCCGAGGGCCAGGTCGTTGCGGCCGTGGCCAACGCTGCCGCTCAATTCGCGAAGGAGCTTCGTCTCGTCGAACCGCCCGTCGCCGTCGGCGTCGCGCAGGCGGTAGAGCCCCTTGGAGTTGTTGGCGCTGGCGTAGAGCGCGCCGTGGGCGTAGAGCAGCCCGCGACATTCCAGCAGCGTGTCGTCGATCGTCTCGACCTTTGCCACGCTGCGGCGATCGTCGGCCAGCGTCATCCTAAGCAGGCCTTTTTCTTCGCGGGCGATCGTTGCCCGGCCCTGCGGGTCGAACGCCAGGCTGACCCAAGAGCCTTCCTCCGACGGGGCCGCGCGGACCAGCGTGATCTCGAAACTGGGTGCGGTCCAGAACGCGGCGGCGCTCGCCGCAGACGCACCGATCGCCTGCCGCCACTGCTCGTAGTTGTCGAACGGGTCGATCGTCGGCGGCCGGCGGCCAATGCCAAACAGCGCCGGCAGTGCCTCGCCCGCAGACTTCGCGCCGCGCCACGTTTCGTCGGTCACGATCGAACGCCGCGTGCCGTCCGCGGCTACGATCGTCAGCCGGAGGGCGATCGCTGCGGGGCCCGGTACCGCGCCGGCGTTGATTGCGATCTCGTTCTGGCCGGCGCGGATCGCTGCCGTCACATCTATGTCGAGCGCCGGCCCGTACGGCTCGATCGCTCCAACCGGCCGGCCGTTGATCCAAATGCCCGCGAGGCAGAAATCGGCCACAGCGCGCAAGCTCGCCGATTGCACGGCCGAGGGCGCGGTGAAGTTGTGCTGAAACGTCGCCCGCTGGCTGCCCGGCTCGTTGGTCCAAATCCAGTGCGGCAGCACGTCGGCCGCTGACAGGTGGGCCGAGACCATGGCCGCGGCCACCAGCGGCAAGAAGATTGACCGCTTCATTGCGAGGAGACCGCGATCACTGGTCGCGGCTTTGAGTCAGTTGCTCGACTTGGCTTTCTTGGCCTTGCCCTTGGCGGGCGGACGCTTGGCGGCTTCTTCCAATTTGGCCTTCAGCTCGGCGAGCGGGCCGGCTTCCTGCTGCTGCAGCCAGGTTTCGTAGCCCTTGCCGCGGGCGGCCGTGTATTTGTAGGTGTCGAAGATTTCCGTCTGCCCGGCGGCCCGCGGATCGCCTTCGTTCTTGAGCATCGTCCACATCTTGTAGCGGAGCTCGTCGGCGACTTCCTTGAAGGCCAGATCGTTGGCCAGGTTGCGGACGCACTCCGGATCGTCCGAGAGGCGGTACAGCTCGTCGGGCAGGCGCTTGCCGAACGAAATCTCGAGGAAGTGGCCGCCCAGGACCTTGATTACTTCCTTCGACGGGCCGGCGTCGCAGTTGGGATAGTCCGTCTCTGGATTGCCGGCGGGCCAGCGCTCGGGATGGAAATTGTGGACGTAGAGGTAGTCCTTCGTGCGGATCGCCCGCACGGGATAGCCCAGGTCGTTCGGCCGGCCAATGTCGTGCCGTTCCTTGCCGACGAGCATCACGTCGCGGTTCTCGATCCAGCCCGACTTGTCGGACCGCAGGATCGCCGCGAGACTCTTGCCGGTCATTTGCGGATGCACGGCCAGGCCGGCCAGCTCCAAGTAGGTCGGCGCGAGGTCGCGAACGTTGACGAAATCCTCGACAACGCGGCCCGGCTTGATGCCGCCAGCCCACCGCATCGCCAGCGGCAGGTGGAACGCGTCCTCGTGAATCTGCCCCTTGACGTACGGGAATGGCATGCCGTGGTCGGACGTGACCACGACCAGCGTACGATTCAGCTCGCCGGCGTCCTCCAGGATTCTGAGCGTGCGGCCAATCTGCTGATCGCCCCATTCGACTTCGATGGCATAGTCGGCCAGGTCGCGGCGGACGATATCGGTGTCGGGCAGAAACGCCGGGACCTTCACGTCGGCCAGCTTCTTGCCCAGCCGCACGCCGGAGTCGAATTCGTACGCCCGGTGCGGCTCCGTGAAGCCCATCCAGAAGCAGAACGGCTGCTCCTTGGGCCGCTGTTTGAGGAACTCGGCAAAATTGCCCGGATAGTCGTTGCGGCCGATGCCCGAGGCCGGGACCTCCTGCGTCAGGCCGTTAAAGCCCGG
>DASRJB010000588.1:0-6904 GCA_035649715.1 Pirellulaceae bacterium | reverse complement strand
GCACCCGTGCAGCTGGCCGCCACGGGCATGCAGGGCGCGGCGCTGTCGGGCGACGGCAGCCTGCTGGCTGTGCCCAGCCCTGCTCCCGCACCCGCCTTGGGCACCGCCGTCGTCAACGTGTATTCGACGCGCGAGCCCAACTTGCCGGACGAATTCACCACCGAATTGTGGTCTGCCGACTGGGTCGCGCTGTCGGCCGACGGCTCGCGCCTGGCCGTGCTCGGCCACGATGCCGCCGAATGTTACGACGTGAAAACCAAACGCCGCACTGGCCGCATCCCAGTTGACGTGCGCCCAATCGCGCCGAGCATGCTGCCAACGTTTATGAGGGGCTATCGTCGCGGCAGCGAGGCCGCGTTGTCGCCCGACGGCAGCCGGCTGGCCACGTACAAAGGCGGCCAGATCACGCTCTACGACCTGCCCAGCAGCAAAATCGCCTACACGCTGACCGGCGGGCCGCGGGCGATTCAGATCGTCATCTTCACGCTCGGCTTCGCGGCCTGGGCTGCCGGCTGGGGAATCGTCGCCAAGCGCGAGCGCTTGCGGCAGCCGCCTGCGGCCCCGCGTGAAGAAGCGCGGCCGGCGGCGACGCGGCCGGTGCCCACCGTGCAATCGCCGTGGCGGTCGATCGGCTCGGCGCTGATCTGGGTCATCATGATTGCCGCATTCCTGGCAGTGTTCTCAACCGTCGGACGGGCGCTGTCGCTGCGCTTCGTGCTCGACATGCTGCTCACTTTGCTAGGCGGACTGGCTGCGGTCGTGGCAATCATTTTCGTTTACTTCTGGCTGGCCCGGCTCTTCATGGGGCCGCACTACTTCACGCTGCTTCGCCTGCGGCAGGTCAGCGGGGGCGTCGGCCGGACTTTTCCGCAGGGCGACGTTCAGTTCTGGTTCGCCGCGCCTTCGCCCTATGAGGGCCACCAGGTCGGGCAAGTCTTCGACGAAGCGCGGCAACGGGCCCGCGAGCTGTTTGGCGACGACGGCCCACGGAGTGTGCCTGCTACTTTGGTGGCCTGGCTCGACCGGCAGTGCGAGCTGGACGCGTTCGTCGGCCGCGCGACGCCCGTTCCAGCGATCGTACCCAATATCTGGCGGGGGAACTCTGCGGTCGTCTGTGAAGAAACGGCCCTGCGGCGGTTCGGCCACCCGCTGACCGCGCTGCGGGCCGCCCTGGCACTGATGTTCGCGATCCGCCGGAAGCGCGGCCTGCTGCCCGGCTATGTCGGCGGCCTCGTCTCGCGCGAATTGTGCTGGGACGAAGAATCGCCGGCCGACGTCCGCGCTGCCGCCCGCCGCCTCAAATTGCTGCTGGCCCGCTGTCCGGATTTCAGCCCGCAGCGGGTGCTGCTGCGGCCGCCCAACGAGCGGCGGGACCTGTGGTTTACCCTGGATCTGCCGGAATCGTGGCGGGAAGTCCGCGCGGAAGTCGACCTGCTCGCGACTCTGCACCCGCTGCTGTTTGGGACCACCGCGCCCGCCGGCCGCCGCGAGCGAGTGCTCGCCTGGCTGCGCGCAATCAAGCCAAAGGACGACCCGCTGGCGACGATGAAGCAGGCAGCAGGCCTGTCGCTGGACGAGCTGCTCGCCGAGTGGCGGGCGTGGCTCGACTCCGCGGACACGACGTACGACTCGCCTTCCTCGGAGCGGCAAGCGCAGCTACAGACCTTGATCGTGCGGCAGATTCTCGATCGCTCGCAGCCGGCTCTGGACCGCGCGAAGGCGGCGCGGAACCTGGGCGGCACGTCGTTCGTGGGAGCGGCCGGCTCGCTCATTTCGCTGCTGTCCGATCCCCGCTGCGAGTTCCGCGGCGAGGTTGTGGACGCGCTGGAGAATCTCTCCGGCCTGCCCCTGGGTGACGATTTGGTTGCGTGGCAAGCCTGGTGGACGGCGCTGCCGGCGGAATTGCGGTGGCAGACTGCCGAGCCGCCGATCGTCGCCGAGTTGGTCGAGAAAGCGGGAGCGGCCTGTGCGCTTGGATCGCCGAGTGAAGTGCTGGCCGCGAAACCGAATCTTCCCGCACCGGTCGAGCTGAAAGTCGTCTGGGGCCTGATGGCGATCGGGGGCCTGACGGCGCTGGCGATTCCCATCACGTTCCTGTTCGTGGTGGGCCCGCTGGTCTTCGTGACGATTTACCTGAGCCTGATCGTCGGCGTCCGGGCGATGATTTTCGGCGCGGCCCGCGAAACCCAGGGCCTGGCCGGCGTCGCCAAGCTCCAGATGCTCAACATCATCGCCTGCGATCCCATCAACCTGCTACTGGCCACTCTGGAGCAAACTCTACTCCGCCGGCCCAACGTGCAGGAGTATTTGGCCCAAGCCGGCGGGCGGTAGCTCAAAGCCGCGACCAGTGGTCGCGGTGTATTCGTAAGACCGCGACCACTGGTCGCGGCTTTGCAATCAGAGCTCCGAGTCGTCCACCTGGAAGAGCAGTTCCGCGCCGGCGAGGTCGCCGGTCTGCAGGCCGCGCTTGAACCAGCGGGCTCGCTGGGCGCTGGTGCCGTGGGTGAAGGAGTCGGGGACGACCCGTCCGCGAGATTCCATTTGCAGCTTGTCGTCGCCGATGGCCGTGGCGGCGTCCAAGGCGGCCTGGATGTCGCCCCGCTCCAGGATGTTGCGGGACCGCTGGGCGTGATGAGCCCACACGCCGGCCAGGTAATCGGCCTGCAACTCCAGCCGCACGGAGAGCTTGTTGGCTTCGACCTTTCCCACGCGCTGTTGGGCGTTTTGCACGCGGTCGCTCCAGCCCAGCTGGTTTTGCACGTGGTGGCCGATCTCGTGGGCGATGACGTAGGCCTGGGCGAATTCGCCGGGGGCCTCGAACCGCTGCTCCAATTCGCGGAAGAACGAAGTGTCGAGATAGACCTTGCGGTCGGCCGGGCAATAGAACGGCCCGACCGCCGCACTGGCAAAGCCGCAGGCCGAATCGACCTCGTCGCTGAAGAGCACGAGCTTCGGCTTCTGGTAGGCCCGACCGACGGCCTGGAACTGCTCATCCCAGACGTCCTCGGTGTCGGCCAGCACGGTCCGCACGAACGCGGTCGCCTGCGGATCTTCATCGACCTGCGGACCGGCGACGGGACCGCCGCCCTGCTGCTGGAGCAGCTGCATCACCGCCTGGGGCCCGCCCAGGAACAGGACCAGCAGGAGCAGGATGATCCCGCCGATGCCACCGCCCATCATGAGCGGCCGCCGCGCCCCGCGGCGATCCTCCACGTTTTCGCTCTGCCGATTGCCTTGCCAGCGCATAGAACTCCTCCTGCTCCGGGAATAGGACGATCCGTGCTGCAAATACCGCACCGATTGTCCCGGGGAGCGGCGGGCCTACGCCTCAGGCGTCACGCCGAGCACGATGTCGAACTTGGCCGACAGCTCGCCGAGCTTCGAGTCCTTAAGGGGGGTGAAATCGACGGTGATTGCTTGCCGGAGCTTTTCGTCGCGGACGCTCTGGTAAATGCCGTCGCGGGCGTTGCCGGGATGGTCCTTGATGTAGCACTGCGTGTTGAGCAGGTCCTTGCCCTTGAGTTTGATCTTGAAGTGGATATGCGGCGTGCGGCCCGGATAGGGGACGGGCTTGATCGTGCGGAACAGGTATTCGCCGCTGGCGGCGGTCGTGAAGCGACCGAAGCCCTGGAAGTTCCTGTCCTTCTTGTCGGCGTTGCTGGTGCCCGAGTGCAGGTAGGCCCCGTTCTGGTCGCACTGCCAGATTTCGACGGCCGCGTTCTTGATCGGCTTGCCCAGGCGGTCGAGGATCCGGCCGCTGACGTAGGTGATCTCGCCGACCGCGGGCGTCAGGCTGTCGTTGATGATGAGGAGATCGTTGTCGGTGTCCAGCGGCAGCTTGTCGGGATAGAACGGGCCCTCGGTCTGGTCGGGCGTGCGGGTCAACTCCTGTGCAAAGACGCCCGGCGTCCACAGCGACGCCGCCGAGAGCGTGAGGCCGCCCAAAAACATCCGCCGCGAGCAGATCGCGCAACCTGGCTGAATCATGACAAGCTCCGATTCAAAGAAAAGAGTTGGCTGGACGCTCCTATCATCGGGGATCGAACGTGCCGCGGCAAATCCCCGTTACGGACGTTTGACGTTACTTTCCGCCCTTCGATAATTCCGCAAACCGCCGCTCGATTTCTTCCTGCGACACGTCCTCCTTGTGCGTCGAGATCGTCCAGACGTGGCCGAACGGATCGGTCAGCGTGCCGGAGCGGTCGCCGTAGAACTGATCGGCCACCGGACGCGTCGCCTTGCCGCCGGCGGCGATCGCCTGCGCGAACAGGGCATCGACGTTGGCGACGTACAGCAGAATGCTGACCGGCGTGCCACCCAGGGCCTGCGGTCCGCGATAGCCCATCTGCGGATGCTCGTCGGCCAGCATGATGATCGAATCGCCGATCTTGATCTCGGCGTGGCCAATCGTGCCGCCCGGGCCTGCCAGCCGCAACAGCTCGCTCGCCCCGAAGGCCCGCTTGTAGAACTCGATCGCCTTCGCCGCGCCTTGCATGACGAGGTAGGGCGTGACGGTGTGATATCCATCCGGAACCGGTTTGGCCGCCATGGGAATTTCCTGGGAGACGAGGAATACGAATTGTCGCATAGCGCCGAGCGCGCTGCCATTGGTAAGTAGTCATCTCGCTCCGCGAGATGTTTGCCTCACGCGGAGCGTGAGGTCAACTATTGACACGTTCCTGCAAGCGGTCGAGGGCCACCAGCAGCTGGTTCCACTCGGTGACAATGTCCAGCGTGTCGAACCAGTGGCCGCTCGGGCTGCCAAAGCCGCGCTCGCTGACGCGAATCGTTTCGCCCAGCCGGCGGGCATCGGCCGTCTCCAAATAGTCGCCTGCCTCTTCGCACAGAAATGGCAGCGCGGGCGACAACGTGCGGTGCACGGCCCAAATCGCCGCACACCGGCTGTCGTGGGCTTGCAGAACGAGTTCGAGGCTTCCAGATTGAACGTAGAACTTGGCCACGGGTGTCTCCAGGGATTTGAGGTGGGTCAGTCAGTCGGTGGTCGGTTGGTCGGTGCGGCTTCACCGACTTACCGACCACCGACCGACCGATCTACCGACTTCCTCGCCGAGCTTTGGACTAGTGTGGTCCATTCGGTTTTGTTGATGCGTGGTTAACCGCCGCCCTGCCAATGACTTGCGGAAAGAAAAATCTGGATCGTAAATCGCTCCGGACTCCACGGTAGTCACCAGAAAGGTCTGCCTACGATGCGCATCTTCTATGCCGGCCAGTGGCGCGACGGAGACGCCAAGATCGAGGTCCGCAATCCCTTCGACGGCTCGATCGTCGATACGGTGCCGCAGGTCGGCGCGGCCGAAGTGGACGCGGCGCTGGCCGCGGCGGTCGAAGGAGCGAAGGTCATGCGCCGGCTGCCCGGCTACGAGCGGTTCAAGATCCTGCGGAAGGCCGCGGACATACTGCTGGCCCGGCAGAACGATCTGGGGCGAATCATCAGCCTCGAGGAGGGCAAAACGCTGGCCGAAGGCATCTTCGAAGTCACGCGGGCCGCGGAGACGATCGAGCTGTCGGCAGAAGAGGCCAAGCGGCTGGGGGGCGAAGTGCTGCCGCTGGATGGCGCTCCGGGCGGCGCGGGCAAGCTCGGCTTCACGATCCGCGTCCCCTGCGGCGTCGTCGTCGCGATCACGCCGTTCAACTTTCCGCTGAACCTCGTTTGCCACAAGGTCGGCCCCGCGCTGGCAGGCGGCAACGCGGTCGTCATCAAGCCGGCCAGCAACACCCCGCTGTCGGCGCTCAAGCTGGTCGAGATTCTGCTGGAAGCGGGCCTGCCGCCGCTGGCGATCGCTTGCCTTACCGGCGGCGGAGGCGAACTCGGTAAAGCCCTTTGCTCGGATGCTCGCGTCCGCAAGATCAGCTTCACGGGCAGCGTCGAGGTCGGCCAGCAAATCGTCTCGGTCGCCGGCATCAAGCGCGTCACGATGGAGCTGGGCAGCAATAGCCCCTTGATCGTTCTGGACGACGCCGACCTGAATAAGGTCGCCGACGCCGTCGTAGCCACCGGCTATGGCAACGCGGGCCAAGTCTGCATTTCCACCCAGCGGGTGATCGCCCTCGATAGCATCTATCCCGATTTGCTCGAAGCGCTCAAGCCGCGCGTCGAAGGCATCCAGGCCGGCAACCAACTGGCCGAGGGCACGAAGATGGGCCCGATGATCCGCGAGCGCGACGCGGTCCGCGTCGGGCAGTGGATCGAGGAGGCCGTGCAGCAAGGTGCGCGGCTGGTCGCCGGCGGCTCGCGGCAGGGCACGCTGCACCAGCCGACGCTGCTCGCCGACGTGCAGCCGCACATGAAGGTCGCCCAGGACGAGCTGTTCGGGCCAGCGGTCGGCGTCAGCCGGGCCCGCGACGTGGAGCAGGCAATCGCCTTGGCCAACCACTCGCGGTACGGCCTCAGCGCGGGCATTTTCACGCAAGACATCGACGCCGCGATCCGCTTCGCCCGCGAAGTCGATGCCGGCAACCTGCATATCAACTGGGGCCCAGCCTGGCGGGCCGACCTGATCCCCTACGGCGGCCTCCGCGACAGCGGGTTCGGCAAAGAGGGCCCCAAGTACGCCATCCACGAGATGACCGAGATGAAGACGGTCATCGTTCATACGCGGGCGAGTTGATCGTTCAACGTATGTAGATGCTGAGATGGTCGGGGGACTTGCTGCGCGAATTCTGAATCGCCCCCGGTCGCCGACGGCTTCCCAACTTCGGGCCCCGTCCTAGAATGACGGCTTCGCTGGTCGCTCGTTTCGCCTTGCCCTCGCCTCGCTTCATTCGAGGGCTTCTGTGAGAAACGCCGCTCTGATTTTCTGGCGACGGAAATCGCTGGCGCCTCCGCCGTACACCTCTCCGGACAGACCGCCTCATTGCTTCGGCAGGCCTGCCAGCGAAAACG
>DASRJB010000587.1:0-5876 GCA_035649715.1 Pirellulaceae bacterium | reverse complement strand
TCAGCCCTAAAATCTCGAACTTGGTGATCTCGCTGTCGCCATCCTTGTCGAGAGCCGCGAACAACTGCGGGAAGAGGGGAAAGCAGTCGGCGCTCAGCTTGTTGTCACGGTTCTTTTGGTAGCGCTGGTAGATCAGCGTGTAGACGCCGTCCTGCGTCGCGGCCGGACCCAGCAGCACGGCTCCGACCGCGGGCATTACGCCGCGGACGTCCACGCGCTGCGCGGGCGAGGCGACGACGCCCGAAACTTCGTCAGCCGCCAAGAGGTCGTTGTCGTCGGCGTCGCGGCTCTTGAGGCGGCCGGCAGCTGCGGCCAGTTCCTTGGCGTCGAGCGCCTTGTCGTGATCGGTGTCGAGCAGCTCCAGCAGGTTCGCCTGGTTATTTGCGCCGCCGAAGGCCACGCCGTTGGCCGTGAGCACGCGGACGAAGCCCGCGCCGCTGCCGAGCGAGAACGTACCGCCTTGAAAGAACTGCGCGATCAGCTTGCGGGCTTCGCCGGGATCGACAATCTCGTCAGCGTTCTTATCGAAATTGCGGATCAGTGCGGTGCGCGTCTGCTCGTTGGGCGAGTTGATCCGGCCCAGCGTGAACCGCGGCGAGGCGAGGGCCTCGGTCCAGGTGGTCTTGCCGTCTTTGTCCTTGTCGGCGGCGGCGATCAAGTCGCGGATCAGTTGCTCGCGGGCCTGGCGGAACGGTTTGCCGTCGATCGTCAGCGCCGCCTCGACAACCAGCGGGCCGCCGGGCGTGAGCAGCGCGAATCGCTCGATCGGATCGTCGGGATGGACGACGTCGCGCTCGGCCACATCGCGCCCGGAAGGGATGCGGATGGCGGCTTGGAGCGCGGCTTCTTGCGCCCGTTGGAATTGTTTCTGGGCTTCGACGAGCCGGGCCACCGCGGCGGCCATCTTGTCCGCGGCCTCCAGGCGGGCCTGGGCACCCTTGGCGTCCTTGAACTCCTGACGCGCGGCTTCGACGTCGGCCCGCGCGGCTTTTTCCTTATCGGCCAGGGCCTTGGCCGCGGGGACTCGAGCGCGCGTGCCTTGCGGGGTGGCTTCCTGGGCGCTAGCTGATCCCAACAGCCAGAGGGCGCCAACGACGCCGAGAATTGCAGCACGAGTCATGAGTGGATCTCCGCGATGAATTCCGTCCGCCGCTACGCCAGCAGCGCCTCGATTGGCTTGCCGTCGGCGATTTTGATCGGGCGGCCAAGCTCGGAAATGTTGCACGTGGCCGGATCGATGCCCAGCGCCCGGCAGAGCGTGGCCAGCACGTCCGGCACATCGACCTGGTTCTCTTCGACCGTGCCGCCGTCGGCGCTAGTCCTGCCATACGCCTGGCCGCCCTTGATGCCGCCGCCGGCGAGCACGGTCGTCCAGGCCTTCGGGAAGTGGTCGCGGCCGGCGCCGGGGTTGATCGTCGGCGTGCGGCCGAACTCGCCCAGCCAGAGGATCGTCGTCGATTCGAGCAGGCCGCGCTCGTGGAGCTCGGTCATCAGGGTCGCCCAACCGGCGTCGAGCTCGGCCGACAGTGACTTAACGCGGTCGAAGTTCTGCTGGTGCGTGTCCCAACCGAGGACGCCGCCGTTGCTCCGCAGGGCGATCTCGATGAACGGCACGCCGCGCTCGATCAAGCGGCGCGCCATCAGGCAGCCCTGGCCAAACTGCCCGCGGCCGTACGCATCCTTGACCTTGTCGCTCTCGCCGGCCAGGTCGAACGCCTGGGCGGCCTCGCTCCGCATCATCCGCACCGCCCGCTCGTACACCGTGTTCTGGGCCTTCGGCGAGGCGGAGCCATGCTCCGCGAGGAAGCTGGTCTGGAGCATTCGCCACAGGTCCAAGCGGGCGTCTTCCTGCTCGCGGCCGACGCCCGGATTTCGCAGGTCATCGACGCCCAAGCCGGCCGCCGGCTGCTGCGGAGCGATCACATTGCCGGAGCCGACGGTCAGCGGCGCGTGCCGCGGGCCGAGGAAGCCGGGGCCGTACGCGGCGCTGTTGAGTGCGACCTGCGGCGCGATGCTGATGAAATTGGGCAGCTCGGCGTCGTCGGTTCCCAGGGCCTTGGAGAGCGTCGAGCCCATCGTGGGAAAGCTGATCGGTCCGCCGGGCTTGTGGCCCGTGTGCATCAGGTACGTGCCGCGGTTGTGGTCTCCCTCGGCGGTGCTGAGGCTGCGGACGATCGCCAGGTTTTCGGCCTGGGCCGCGAGCTTCGGCAGGTGCTCGCTGATTTTCAGCCCCGAGACGCTGGTTTCGATTTCCTTGAACGGTCCGCCGTTGGCGTGGCCCGGCTTGAGATCGAAGGTGTCCATCTGGCTGGGGCCGCCGGGCATCCAGAGCAGCACGCAGTGCCGGCGGCGAGCCGGATCGCCCGCCGCCGCCCGCGCCAGGCGCGGCATCCAGCCGCTGCAGCTGACACCGGCCGCGCTCAGCGCAGCCGCACGGAGAAATTGCCGGCGCGAATGTTCGGACATGATTGTCACCTCAATGATTCAGCATGAATTCGGCGCTGTTGAGCAGCGCCCAGAGCACGTCGCCCAGTGCCTGGCGATTGCCGGCCTGCTCGACGTAGGCCACGAACTTCGCCCGCTCTTCGCTCCGCGGTGGCCGCGACAGCGTCGAGAGGAACAGCACTTCCACCTTCTGCGCGGCCGTGAAGAACGGCGCGTCCAGGGCCCCCAGCAAATCGCTTTGATTGAGGTCGGTGGCCTGCCGGATATTCGTGCCGTTCATCAACGTGAGAGCCTGCGGAATGCCCCCTTCGTATTCGGTCGCCCCCTGCGTCGGTGCGCGGAACCGCATCAGGAACGCCTGCCGCGTGGCGTCGAGGCCGCGGTTCAGAACCAGGGCCGACTGCGGCGCCGGCGACGCGGATTCGCGCCGCCGCATCGCTTCGAGCAGGCAATCGTAGAGCTGCTCGGCCGTCAAGCTCTTGATCGACATCCGGGCGAACAGCTCGGGTCGATCCTCCGCGCCCGGCGGCGAGCGGCTGGAAAGCTGATAGGCCTTCGTCTGCGTCAGCGTCCGCACGAGGCGGTTCAGGTCGTAGCCCGAGCGGACGAAGTACTCGGCCAGCTCGGACATCAGCTCCGGATGCGCGCTGGCGTTGTGCCGGCCCAGGTCATCGACCGGATGCACGAGGCCGCGGCCGAAGAGCAGCGCCCAGACGCGGTTCACGGCGGCCCGCGCCACGAACGGATTCTCCGGCCAGGTCAGCCACTGCACCAGCCGCTCGCGGCGGCTCTTGCCCAGGTCGTCGCCGCTCGTGTCGCCGCCCAAAAACCGCGGCGTCACCGCGTCGCTCGAGCCGGGAATCATCACCTCGCCGGTCGCGGCGTCGCTGACTTGAAAGGCGATCTGCTGCGCCTGCTGCGGCCGCTCCAGCCGGGCGAAGAACGCCGCATAGCCCCAGAAGTCGGCCTTCTTCCAATGATCGAAGGGATGGTCGTGGCACTGGGCGCACTGAATCTGCGTGCCGAGGAAGACCCGCGACGTACTGGCCGCCAGCTCCTCCGGCTTGAGCTGCAGCGACGTGAAGAACAGCGCCGGCCCGGCCTGGTTGGCCTGCCCCTGAGCCAGAACGAGGCTGGCGATCAGCATGTCGTAGGGCACGTTGTCGGCGAATTGCCCGCGGAGCCAGGATTGAAACCCGGCCTCGCCGCCCAGCCGCTGCACCTCGGCGTCTTGCGGCAGGAGCACGTTCTTCCAGACGTTGGCAAAGTGCGTGGCGTGCGACGGCCGGGCCAGCAGCCGCTCGATCAAGCGGACGCGCTTGTCCGGATCGTTCGAATCGAGGAACTGGCGGATGCCGCTGATGCCGTCGGGATCGTTGAGCGGCGGGATCGTGCCGCACAGGTCGAGCCAGGCCCGCCGCAGGAACTCGGCGTCTTCGGCCGGCGGCGCGGCCTCGACCTTCTCGCGGGCCCAGACCTCCGCCAGGCGGGCATCGATCTTGGCCGCCATCTCCGCTTCGGTCGGCGGGGCGGCAGCGGCGGGCCAACTCGCCGCCAGGGCAAGCACGAGCGACTGAATGATTGGTCGCAAACGCATGCGATTCCTCCTTCCAGGCACCCCAAGGAATACGCAGTCGTTGTTGTACTATATAACCCGTCGCAAGTCGCAACGATTCGGCGGGAATTGGAACGCATTGGAACAGAAGGAAACGAAGAAAACGAAGGAGGCAGATGGGCGATTACTCAGCGCGGTCAACGCCCTCTCTTCGTTGCCTTCGTTTCCTTCTGTTCAATCTCCTTTCCGCGGCCAGTTAGTGCGCGGCGGGAGGCGAAAGGTTCGCCCTGCCCGCCCTTGCTCAAAATCGCCGCGGGCGGGTACACTGCTCGCCTTGCCGCAAGTTGTTGCCGGCGGCGGTGATGCGCCGCAGCCGACGATGCGGAATTCGCTCGACCAAAAGCCATTCAAGGGTTGTCTACGTGGGTGTCAAACGGACGGGACGCGGTCGCCGCAAGCTGGGCCGGAAGAAACGCCGCATGCGGTCGCGCATTCGCCACCGCAAGAAGTAGTCGCGGCCGATTTTCGCCCCACGCTAGCCGCGGTTGACCCTGCGCCTGATTCGCCTTGAACCGGTCTCGCAAGGCGCTTGTCCTGCGGAAGCTGTCATGACGCTCATTGAACCTCGCACGCTGAAAGGCTTTCGCGATTACCTGCCCGAGGCGATGATCCCGCGCGAGCGGCTGATCGCCACGGCCCAGCAGGTCTATCGTTCTTTCGGCTACAGTCCGATCGACACGCCGGCCCTGGAGTATTTCGAGGTCCTTGCCGGGAAGGGAGGCGACGAGTCCGACCGGCAGATGTACGCCTTCGACGATCACGGCGGCCGCAAGGTCGGCATGCGGTTCGACCTGACCGTCCCGCTGGCCCGCTTCGCGGCTCAGCACGCGAGCGAACTGGGCCTGCCCTTCAAGCGCTATCACATCGCGACAGTTTGGCGCGGCGAGAACACGCAGCGCGGCCGCTACCGCGAGTTCATGCAGTGCGACTTCGACACGATCGGCACCCGCTCGGTCGCCGCCGACATCGAAACGGCCCTCGTCATCCACGACCTCATCCGCCGGATCGGCGCGGCGTTCGGCAAGCCGCTGGGGTTCACCATCCGCGTCAATAACCGCGCGGTGCTGAGCGGCCTGTTGGCGAAGCTCGGCCTCTCGGACAAGAGCACCCAGATCCTGCGGGCCCTCGACAAGCTCGGCAAGATCGGCCGCGAGAAGGTGGCCGCCGAAATGGTCGCCGCGGCCGGCACCAGCCAGGAACAGGCCGATCAGGTGCTCCGTCTGGCGGAGCTTTCGGGCACCAACGACCAAATCCTCTCGCAGCTGGGCCCGCTCGTCGCCGGCAATCCGCAAGGCGAGGAAGGCGTCGAACGCCTGCGGCAGATCCTCGCCGGTGCGAAAGCCGGCGGCGTCGCGGACGGCGCGCTCTTGCTCGACGTCTCGATCGCCCGCGGCCTGGATTATTACACGGGCGCGATCTTCGAGACGTTCCTGGCCGATCTGCCCACGATCGGCAGCATCTGCTCCGGCGGCCGGTACGACAACCTCGCCGGATTGTTCACGAAGCAAGAGCTACCCGGCATCGGCGCGTCGCTCGGCCTCGATCGGCTGCTGGCCGCGCTCGAAGAGCTCGGTGTGATCGACAAGGTCCGCACGCCGGCCCCGGTGCTGATCACCTACTTCGATGCCGCCCGGCTCGACGATTACCTGCGCATCGCGGCGACGATTCGCGCGGCAGGCATCGGTGTCGAGGTCTTCCCCGAGCCCAAGAAGCTTGGCCAGCAGCTGGCTTACGCGGATCGCCGCGGCTTCCGCGTGGCCCTGATCGCCGGCCAGCGCGAGTTCGATGCCGGCACGATCCAGCTCAAGGACTTGCA
>DASRJB010000586.1:0-3150 GCA_035649715.1 Pirellulaceae bacterium | reverse complement strand
CACGAGCTCTGCCCGCCGCTGCTCGTCATCAACTGGAAGAGGCGATCCGCAGATCGCGGCTGCCCGGACTGCCGCCAGGCCGTGGCCAGCGAAAACCGCACGGCCGGATCGGCGTTGAGCAGCGGCCGGCTCTGCTCGATCTGCCGGGCCAGGGCCAGGGCACGTCCCGCTCGCTGCGTCGGATTCAGCCCGTTGCCAGCGGTGCTGCTGAAGCCGGTGCGGGCGATGGCCGGCGCGGGGTTGGCCCGGCCCGCTGCCGGCTCCGCGGCTTGTGCCGTCGCGGCAGCCACCTGCACTTCGAATTTCGACTCCTGGCGCTCGCGCCAGGCGACTTCGCTGCTGGCGTAGTACTGCACGAGCCACCGGGCGGCGGCGTCTGCCAGCGGATGCTGCGCGTGCCGCTCGAGCAGGTATTCCAGGGCTTCGGCGGCCTGGCTGCTTTTGCCCGTGGCGTGGTACTTGAAGGCCAGCTGCCAGATGATCTCACCGGCTTGCTGGTTGGAAAGGCCCTGTGTGAGATCGCCGACCTGAGCGAGCCAGCCCGCGCCGACGGTGTGGTCCTCGCCAATCCGCGAGAGGAGCTGGTCGATCAGATTTCGCTTGCGGGCCACTTCGGCCAGGGCCTTCAAGTCCCCGGCCGGCGGCTTGACCGCGAGGCGGCGGGCGTCGCTGCCGAAGGCCAGCGAAATGCCGCTCAGCACATCACCGCGGCCGCTTCCCTGCGGCAGCTGATTGACGAGCAGCGACAGGCCGACGGTCCGCGGCGGGCTGAGCACGTCGGATACGAGCAGCGCCCGGCCGCGGGCGGCCTGGTCGGCAATCGAGCAGCCCAGCGGCTGCGACCACTGGGCGGGAGTGAGGTTGACGACGCCGGGCTTGTCGGCGGGCAGCACAGCCAGGACTTTCTTCACGCGCCACGCCGCCAGGCCCGTCCGCGAAATCTGCTGCGGCCAGGCCGTATCGTCGGCCGCCTTGGCAACGGCGGCCAGTGTGAGCTGGTTCGTCAGATGGGCCAGCGGGTTGTCGCCGCGGGGGCTGACGTCCTCGGTAACAATCACGTCGGGTCGCCACTGACGGATACGGCGGACAAGGTGCTCCTCGAGCTGCTCGGCTGCGTGTCCGCCGCTGGCTTCATTCCAGCGGGCCAAAATCGATTCACCCGACTGGACCAGTCCGGGTTCTGCCAAGGGAAATCGCCACGACGTGTCAGCCCCGCTGCCGCCGGCGGCGACGACGGCTGCATGCGTGCGGCGGATCTCGGTGAACGCCGACGTGCTTGCGCCGGGCTCCAGGTCGCGCCGCCCGAGAATTTCCACGGCAGTGAGATATCCCTCGGCGCCCGCTTGCGAGGCGATCAGCTCCAGCGGAATGCGCTGCGGTTCGCTGAAGATCCCCAGCAGCGCGGCCCGCGTGGGGCCGCTGCGCGCCAGCCGCCAGGTTTGGCCGCCGTCCTTGGTGTGCAGGATCGTGCCCAGCGCGCCGACGGCCCAGCCGCGATAGTCGTCGGCGAACCACAGGCCCAGAAGCGGCGCGGTCTGGTCCGTGCGAAAGCTGAGCCAGGTGCGTCCGTTGTCGGGCGAGTGCAGCACGCAGCTGCCCGGCGCTCCGGCGATCCAGACGCGATTGCCGCGCACGGCCAGAGCCCGCAAGTCGACGTCGCCCGCAACCGGTGGCAGGGCACCCGGCGGCGGAGTCCAGTGGCAACCGCCGTCGGCGGTCGTCAGCGCCAGTCCACCGTCGCCGACGAGCCAGCCGCCGGCTTCGCCACAGAGTAGCAGCCGCCGCAAAAAGCGCGGGTCTGCCTCCGGCGTGCGCGATGGTTTTACTTCGCCGCTCGTCACCGTCGCGACCATCCCGCCGAGGCCGGCCACCGCGCCGCCGCGTCCATCGCGAAAGTCGCCTGTGATCCAGCCCGCCGTTTCCCCCTTGGGAACCGGCGACCAGCTGCGTCCGCCGTCGTCGGTGCGAAACACTCCGGAGGGGAAGAGTGTGGACGGATCGCCCAGCGCCCAGCCCTGCCGCGAGTCGATCATCTTGAGCTGCTTGAGCCCCGGCAGCGTGAGGCCGGGCGTATCCTGCCACGTGCGGCCGCCGTCGCGCGTCCGCAGCACAACGCCGCGGGTTTCGTGCGTGTAAGGCTGCGTCCAGCCGCCTGCCGCCCAACCGTTGTTGCCGTCCAGAAATTGCACTGCCTCCAGACGGCACGTGGCGCTGGAGCGCTGCAGCCTCCAATTCCGGCCGCCGTCGTCGGTGTGCCAGATCGCCCCGCGGTCGCCGACGGCCCAGCCGCGATCGGCATCGACAAACGTCACCGCCGTCAGCTCGGCATCCTGCTGCCACTCGGGCGGCGCGGGATCGGGCTGAGCGACCAACATTAGTGGCAGGAGGAATTCAAGCATCGACGGTTCAGGGTTGGGGGTTCAGGGTTCGGGAGGCGGCGGATCATACAATCCTGAACCCTGAACCCTGAACCCCGAACCCTTGGCTGAACCCCGAACCCTTGATTGCCTCGCGGCCAGCGGCTGCCCATAATCGGGCCGTTGTATCGCTTCCATTCACTCGCCAGGACTTTGCCCATGTTCGCCAGCCTCTCTCGTCGCCGGTTTCTTGCCTTGTCGGCCGCTGCGGCGGCGGGGGCCACGTGGTTCGATGTCCCGCGGGTGCTGGCGGCGGCCAACCTGGACGACCCGAAGGACGCCTGGGGCGGCTTCCCCGTCGGCGTGCAGAGTTACTCGCTGCGGAACTTCAGCGCCGAAGAGGCGATCCGGCATTTGCAGGGGATGGGCGTGCACTACGTCGAGCTGTTCAAGAAGCATCTCGATCCGGACGGCACGCCCGAGCAGGACGCGGCCGTGAAGAAGCTCGTCACGGCGGCCGGCATCACGATCAGCGCTCACGGCGTGAACGACTTCACCAAGGACCACGAGGCCAACAAGCGGCTGTTCGACTTCGCCAAGCGGATCGGCTTCAAGACGATTACCGCCAACCCGCGGCCCGAGGCGTTCGAGAGCCTCGACAAGCTCGTCGCCGAGTACGACATCCGGATCGCAATTCACAACCACGGGCCGGGCGCGTTGTACGACAAGCTCGCCGGCCTGCAGAAGGCGATCGCGGGTCACGACAAGCGGATTGGGGCCTGCGTCGATTGCG
>DASRJB010000585.1:0-13062 GCA_035649715.1 Pirellulaceae bacterium | reverse complement strand
CTGAACCGCTGAAAGCCCAGCGGCATGACCATGAACTCCTGCAAGTCGATCGAATTGTCGGCGTGCGCACCGCCGTTGATGATGTTCATCATCGGCGCCGGCAGCAGGTTCGCCCCTACGCCGCCCAGATAGCGATACAGCGGCTGCTGCGTGAAACTGGCCGCCGCCTTGGCCACCGCCAGCGAGACACCCAGGATCGCGTTGGCCCCCAGGTTTTTCTTGTTGGGTGTGGCGTCGAGCTCAATCAGCCGCTGATCGACGCCGATCTGATCGAGCGCGTCCCAGCCGGTGAGCGAGTCGGCGATGATCGTGTTGGCGTTGTGGACGGCTTTGGTCACGCCCTTGCCCATGTAGACGGCCTTGTCGCCGTCGCGCAGCTCCCAGGCCTCGTGCATGCCGGTGCTGGCCCCGCTGGGCACGGCAGCCCTTCCGAACGAGCCGTCGGAGAGGGTCACTTCCACCTCGACGGTCGGATTGCCGCGGCTGTCGAGAATCTGGCGGGCGTGGACGGAGGCGATGAGGCTCATGGCAGTCGGGAGTCGGGAAAGGGAGTCGGGAGTCAGACGACAAGCTCGCGTTATTTTGACGCATGCCTGCGCGGCTGCCTAGGATAGCGGCGTGGACACCAGGGAACTCAGTTCGCCGACAACTCGGTTGGGCATCATCCACTTGCTGGGCTGGATGCTCGGCTGCGGCGCGGTGCTGGCCATTTACCGCCTCAATATGCCGGCGACGCCGACGCTGCCCGACTTGCTGCGACACTTGGGCCTGGGCCTGGCCTACGGCACGGCGGCCAGCGGCCTGGGATTATTCCTCTGGCGGTGGCGAACCGGCAGCGGCCCAGCGCCGACGCAGCCCGGCCACTGGCTGCTGATCTTCGGCGGATTGGGAATGCTCATCGACATGGGAACTACCGCGCCGTACCTTCTGGCACTGAAGCTCGGCGTCCGCGAAGCGTTCGTTTGGTGGCTGTGCCAACAATTGGCGGCCTGGAGTATTGCCACGCTGATCGGACTGGTCGTCCTGACTCGGCTGCGCGGGGCCTCGCGGACCTGGACCACGGCAGCCTGGATCATCGTCTTCGCCCTCGGGCTGAACGCCGCGGCCGACATCACCTCGCTGATCGGCATCCGCTTCAGCGCCGGAACCTGGACGTGGTACCTGCCGATCGGCGCCCACCTGGCCTCCGTCGCGCTGGCCCTGCCGCCAGTCTGGGGCGCCGAATTGGCCGATCGCCTGCGCGGCGTGCCGCGCGACTGGCTGCACTACACGGGGATCGCCTCGGTGAGCATTCTCGCGGTGGTCGATTTCACCATTCACTACATCGCGCTTCGGTCCAGTTGATGCGCGCATCAACCGGATAAATCTTGGGCGGGCATCTTTCGCCGTAAGCGCTTGTGGGTAAATCGGTTGCGACGAAAAACAAACCAGGCAGAAATTGCGCATGATGCGCGCAAGCGGCATCCTCGCGGCCGGCACGAAGTCATGCGCTCATCACTTCTCGCGTTTGCGGAGCAAAAACTCCACGACGCGCTCTTCGCCGGCGGAGAGGACCAGTTCGCGGCCGGGTGTGGAATCGGTGGCGACCGACGGTTCGTAGCCGGCGGGAAGGGGGTTAAAGCCGACGCCGTACTTGCGCGTGCCCGGCGCAGCGACGACTCGCATTTCTCCCTTTTCGTTCGTCTTGGGATGGGTGACGATGCTGGGATTGGGCTGCACGCCAAAACGGCTGCCGGGGCGATCCTCCGGCTCGTACCAGAAGGAAACGCGGGCGATTGGAGCGCCGGTGTCGAAATCCGTAGCTTTGAAGAGGAGCACCGCCCCGCGGTCGATCGCGAGGCTGGCCGGCTGCTCTGCGGGCGCTTCTTTGACTTTCAACTCAACCGTGGTGCGGACATAGTCAGAGTCGCGCGGCGGATCGCCCGTGAGCTTGTAGGTCCCGGAGGGTAGCTTGAGGACGAACTTGCCGGCGGCGTCCGTTGTGCCGTACGACGCGCTGCCGCTGGCCCGCATTTGGGACGCGTGGACTCTCACCCCCGCGGCCGGCTTGCCCGTATCGGCCCAAACGACCGAGAGAGGGATCGACTTTGCCGCCCGCAAGGAAATCTCCAGGGGCAGCTTGTGCACGGGGTGCTTGTCGTGGTCGGTGGGCGGCGCGGCCGTGGTTGCGGTATACAGCGAAATCTTGGCAAAGTCGGGATGCTCAATCAGCAGCCAGCAAACCGTTTCCGGCGGCGCGGCCGCCAGATTGAATCGACCCTCGGCGTCGGTCTTGGCGGTGACTGCATCCGGCATCAGGTCAGCCGCCAGGTGCAGGGCCCAGAACTCGCGGAAGTTGCGGTGTGATTCCTTGCCCGCCGGATCGAGATAGTCGCAGTTGCCCAGGCGAATTTTCACCCCCGCCACCGGCTTGCCCGCCTCATCGACAAATCGCCCCGCGATTCCGTAGGCAGCGGGGAACGTCAAATTCAGCTCGATGTCGCGGCCGAGCGGAAACCCGTTCTCGTGGTTCTGCGGCAGCAATTCGCCATCCGGCCCAAAATAGCTGCGGCCGATGTACAGCCACTTCATGCCCCGCCAGGCCAGCCCGTGCCCGGAGGCCTTGCCAAACACCTGAAATGTTGCCGCTGAATAGTCTTCCTCCGCCGCACCCTCGCGGCGCGGCGGGATCGGAATCTCGACCTCGCGAAACTCATACTTCCCATCGGCATCTGTCGTGCGATTGCCCAAGGGCTTATCGACCTGGTTCGTCGAAACCAGAAAGACTGTCGCCCCGGCGATCGGCTTGCCGGCCGCATCCAGCGCTTGCCCGCGGCAGGACATTTTGACGGTCGCAGCCGGCTCTTGTTGGCCGGTGGGCGGCGCTTGGGCCGCCGCCTGGTGCGCCGCCAGGATAAGGATAGTTGCCGTGGCGAAACTTGCTAAACCTGACAATCGCGCGGCCATGTTGCACCTCGCCTGCATTGAATGAGCAGAGCCTACAGGATATACCGGCTCAGGTCCTCGTCCTCAGCAATCTGCGTCAGCCGCTCTTGGACGTACTTGGCGGTGATCTCGACCTTGCCCATTTTCATGTCAGGGGCTTCGAACGAGAGTTCTTCGACGAGCCGCTCCAGGATGGTGTAGAGCCGGCGGGCGCCGATGTTCTGCGTGGTCTGGTTCACGCGGTAGGCGAATTCGGCCAGGGCGTCGATGGCGCTCTGGTTGAAGTCGAGCGTGACGCCTTCGGTCTCCAGCAGGGCGGCGTACTGCCGTGTGAGCGAGTTCTTGGGCTCCGTGAGAATCCGCACGAAGTCGTCCTTGGTCAGGTCCTTCAGCTCGACGCGGATCGGAAAGCGGCCCTGCAGTTCGGGCATCAGGTCGCTGGGCTTGCTCTTGTGAAATGCCCCCGCGGCGATGAACAGGATGTGCTCGGTCCGCACGTAGCCGTAGCGGGTCTGGACCTGCGTCCCTTCGACAATCGGCAACAGGTCGCGCTGCACCCCTTGCCGCGAGACGTCGGCCCCGCGCCCTTCGCTGGCGACGATCTTGTCTACCTCGTCGATGAAGATGATCCCCAGATTCTCGGCCAGCTCAATGCTCGTCGCGTGGATCTTGTCCTGGTCGAGCCGGCCCTCGCATTCCTGCTCGAAGAGAATCTGCCGGGCTTGGGCCACCGAGACTTCGCGGCGGTTGGTCTGCTTGGGCAGGATTTTTTCGAACATTCCCTGCAAGTCGATGTCGAGGTGCTCCATGCCGACGCCGCCGACCATGATCGGCGTGGCCCGCGCTTCGATGAGCAGCTCAACCTTGCGGTCCTCGAGTTCGCCGGCCAAGAGCCGCTTGCGCAACCGCTCGGTCAGCTCCTCGCGGCTGGTTTCGGCGGCCGGCTCGCGCTCGGCCGACTCGCGCTCGCGCTGAGTCAGCAGGTCGAGCAGCCGCTCTTCGACGGCAACGCGGGCTTCGTCCTCGACCTTGGTCCGCTCGCGCTGGCGGACGAGGCTGATCGCGCTATCGAGCAGCTCGCGGACGATGCTCTCCACGTCGCGGCCGTAGTAGCCGACCTCGGTGTATTTCGTGGCTTCGACCTTGATGAACGGCGCGCCGGTGAGTTTTGCCAGGCGGCGGGCGATCTCCGTCTTGCCCACGCCGGTGGGGCCGATCATCAGAATGTTCTTGGGCGAGACTTCCTGCCGCAGCTCGTCGGGCAATTGCTGCCGCCGCCAGCGGTTGCGGATGGCGATGGCCACGGCCCGCTTGGCGTCGTGCTGGCCGACGATGTAGCGATCGAGCTCGGCCACGATCTCCCGCGGCGTGAGATTGCGGATTTGCACGCCCGCATCGTCGGCCTTGGAGGCTAGGGCTCGCACGGGAGTTCCTCCACGACGATGTTCTGGTTCGTGTAGATGTCGAGCTCGCCGGCGATCTTCAGAGCCTCGCGGACCACTTCGGCGGCCTTCAGCGACGAGTGGGCGACCAGGGCCCGCGCCGCAGCGACTGCCAGCGGCCCGCCCGAGCCGATACCGATGATGCCGTCCGCCGGCTGGATCACGTCGCCTGTACCGCTGATGAGCAAGCTGTGCCGGACGTCGGCGACGACCATCAGCGCCTCCAGTCGCCGCAGGGCCCGGTCGGTCCGCCACTCCTTCGCGAGCTCGGTTGCGGCCCGCGGGACGTTGCCCGGATTGTCCTTGAGCCGGGCCTCGAACCGCTCCAGCAGGGCGAACGCATCTGCGCTACTGCCGGCGAAGCCACAGAGCACGTTGCCGTCGCGGAGGCGGCGGATCTTGGCGGCATCGGCCTTCATGACCGTCGTGCCGAGCGTGACTTGCCCGTCGCCGCCTAGGGCCAGCGTACCCTTGTGGCGCACGGTGAGAATCGTCGTCGAGCGGAATTTCATGGCGTCTGGCGTCGTAGTGGCCCGCTCTTTGTTCTATACCGCTTGGCAAGTCCCGGTGGTAGCGGTCACCCCGTCAGACGAGAGCGTCACTTCTTCCGCGAGACGCGCTTAGTGAGGGCGGCGACGATCGACTGGAATTCCTTGCGGAGCTCGTTGTAGCGGCTGGCCGTTTTGTCGCCGCCCCCTTTGACGTAGCTCATCACCAGCTCTTCCGCCGCCAGGAACTCGCCGCCGATGTCGGCCACTTCCGCCGCGATCTCGATCGGGATGTTCGTCACGCCGTTGGCGTCGCCGTGCAAGAGATCGCCCTGGTTCACCATCAGCCCGCCGACGCGGACCGGCAGGCCCAGGTGCAGCATGTGGCAATAGCCGTGCGAGCAGATCGTGCCGCTCGTGAAGACCGGGTATTTGAGGGCCCGCACCTGCTCCAGGTCCCGGCCTGCGCCGCTCGTGACCAGGCCGGCGGAGCCGAAGGCCTGATAGCTGGAGCACATGACTTCGCCGAACACCGCGGCGGCCGGCGGATCGTCCAGGTCCTGGAACACGACGACGGCCGGCCCGGGCAGCTTGGCGAACTGCTCGAGCTGCTGGCCGATGCTGCCGTAGGCGTCGCCGCCGGCCGGCGGGGCGTCGCTGCGGAACGCCGCCGTGCAGGCGAAGCCCACCATGTTCGGCAGCTCGGGAAAGTTGCACTTGATCCGCCCGTCCATATACCCGCGATTCCGCGGGCGAATGTCGAACAACTCGATCACGTTGCAGATTGTCGGCGTGTCGAACCTGGCGAGGCGGGTGAGGAGTTCTTTGGTGATGGCCATTGCGAAATTCCAAGAACCGAAGATCCAAAGAACCAAAGGGACGCATTCCAAATACTGTTTGGTTCTTCGGTTCTTTGGTTCTTCGAGGTTTGTCTAGGCGTCGTAGTATAGGCAGAATTCGTACGGATGCGGCCGCAGCCGCACGGCGTCCACTTCGTTCGTCCGTTTGTAGCTGATCCAGGTTTCGATGACGTCGGACGTGAAGACGTCCCCCTTGAGCAGGAATTCGCAGTCTTTCTCGAGCGCGGTCAGGGCTTCGTCGAGCGTGGCGGGCGTCTTGCGAATCTCGGCCAGTTCCTCCGGCGGCAGGTGATAGACGTCTTTATCGACCGGCTGGCCCGGCGAGAGCTTGAGCTGGATGCCGTCGATGGCGGCCATCGCGATCGCGGCGAAAGCCAGGTACGGATTGCAGGTCGGATCGGGGCAGCGAAACTCGATCCGCTTGCTCGGCGGGCTCTGGCTGTACATCGGAATCCGGCAGGCCGCTGAACGGTTCCGCTGCGAATAGACCAGGTTCACCGGCGCTTCGTAGCCGGGCACCAGCCGCTTGTAGCTGTTGGTCGTGGGGCTGGTCAGCGCCAACAGCGCGGGCGCATGCCGCAGGATTCCACCCACGGCGTACAGTCCGATCTCCGATAAGCCCGCGTAGGAACCGCCGGCAAACAGCGGCTCGTCGTTCTTCCAGAACGAGAAGTGGACGTGCATGCCGCTGCCGTTGTCGCCGAACAGCGGCTTGGGCATGAAGGTCGCCGTCTTGCCCCGCCGCCGGGCCACGTTGCGGACGCAGTATTTGTAAATCTGCACCCAGTCGGCCATCGTCACCAGGGGCTGGTACTTGAGGTCGATCTCGCACTGCCCGCCGCTGGCCACTTCGTGGTGGTGGGCCTCGACGTCCAGGCCGCAGTCGAGCATGGCCTGCATCATTTCGCTCCGCAGGTCCATGAGCTGGTCGGCCGGCGGGCAGGGAAAATAGCCTTCCTTGTGCCGCAGCTTGTAGCCATGCGCGCCGGCGCCCTCGCGGCCGCGGCTCCAGGCGCCTTCCTCGCTGTCGAGATGATAGTAGGCTTCGTGCGCCGACGACTCGAAGCGGGCCGAATCGAATACGAAGAACTCGGCCTCCGGGCCGAAATAGGCCACGTCGGCGATTCCCGTCTGCCGCAGGAAATTCGCCGCCTTGATGGCAATGTACCGCGGATCGCGGCTGTAAGGCTCGCCGGTCACGGGGTCCTGCACGGTGGCGATCATCGCCAAGGTCGGCAAGGCCGCGAACGGATCGAGCAGCGCCGTATCGGGCTGCGGCAGGACGAGCATGTCGCTCTCGTGAATCCCCTGCCAGCCGCGGATGCTGGAGCCGTCGAAGCCCAGGCCGTCGTCGAACACGCCCTCATCGAGCTGGCCCACCGGGATCGTGAAGTGCTGCCAGGTTCCCAGCAAATCGCAGAACCGCAGATCGACCGCCTTGACATCCTTTTCGCGGCACAGGGCAAGGACTTCGCGAGGGGACATGGGTGAGGCGACAGGAAACAGAAGACAGGGTACAGAAGGCAATACGAACAAAAAGCGGGAGGCGATGATCGCCCCCCGCTTGTCGTTTTTCACTCACCTACCACTCACCACTCACCTACTTGATAAACAGCATCTCCTGGTACGTCGGCAGCGGCC
Organism: Pirellulaceae bacterium; assembly: GCA_035649715.1. Taxonomy (GTDB): domain Bacteria; phylum Planctomycetota; class Planctomycetia; order Pirellulales; family Pirellulaceae; genus CAYLLN01. Next base: position 5,706 of record DASRJB010000585.1, on the reverse strand, counting down.
AGAGGTCGTCGGCGACGTAGCCTTCGAGGCGGTCGGCGAAGTCGCGGACCTTGGCCATCGCGGGCAGCACCGACTTGCAGAAGTGCTTGGCCTCGTCGATCAGGCCGCCGCCGTGGTGGGCGAGCGACTTTTCGAGGGCGGTGGTGCTGTCTTGCAGCCCCTTCACCAGCCGCGTGATCTCGTCGAGCGTGTCGGTGTCGAAGGTGTAGCCGAGGGCTTTGAGGTTGGTGCAGGTCGTGGCCAGCTCGTTCTGATACCGCACCGCCGCGGGGAAGATCATCGTGCGGGCCATCTCGATGATCAGCTTGGCCTCGGTGCTGATTGACTTGACGTACTGCTCGAAGTAGATGTCGTGGCGGCTCTGCGTCTCGCGGGGCGAGAGGACGCCGTACTTGTCGAGCAGCTGAACGACCTCGGGCGAAGCCAGTACGGGGATGGCATCGACGCAGGTCTTGAGGTTCGGCAGCCCGCGCTTCTCGGCCTCTTCGTGCCAGGCGGCTGTGTAGTTGTCGCCATTGAAGATCACCGCGCTGTGCTTGGCGGTGATGTCCTGCAGCACCTTCTGCACGGCCGAGTTGAGCTTGCCCGGATCGCCGCCGGTCGTCCGCTCCAGCTCCGTAGCGATGTAGTCGAGCGACTCGGCCACGATCGTGTTGAGGGCCACCAGCGGACCGGCCAGCGACTGGCTGCTGCCCACGGCGCGGAATTCGAACTTGTTGCCCGTGAAGGCAAAGGGGCTCGTGCGATTGCGGTCGCCGGCGTCCTTGGGCAGGACCGGCAGTGTATCGACGCCAACCGTCAGCGTGCCCTTGGCCTTGCTGGTCTTCGCGCCGCCCGCCTTGATTTGCTCGAAGACGTCGGTGAGCTGATCGCCCAGGAAGATCGAGATGATCGCCGGCGGGGCTTCGTTCGCACCCAGGCGGTGGTCGTTGTTGGCCGTCGCCACGACCGCCCGCAACAGGCCCGAGAACTTGTGCACGGCCCGAATCACCGCCGCGCAGAAGATCAGGAACTGCATATTCTCGTGGGGCGTGTCGCCCGGCTCGAGCAGGTTCCCCTGCGTCGTGTTGCCCAGCGACCAGTTGAGGTGCTTGCCCGATCCGTTGATGCCCGCGAAGGGTTTCTCGTGCAGCAGGCACTCCATCCCGTGCTTCTGGGCCACCTTCTTCAGCGTCAGCATGATCAGCTGCTGATGGTCGGTGGCGATGTTGGCGTTTTCGTAAATCGGGGCAAGCTCATACTGGTTCGGCGCGACCTCGTTGTGCCGCGTCTTGACCGGAATGCCCAACTTAAACAGCTCGCGCTCAGCTTCGAGCATGCAGGCCAGCACGCGGTCGCGAATGGCGCCAAAGTACTGGTCCTCGAACTCTTGCCCCTTGGGCGGCTTCGCGCCGAACAGCGTGCGGCCCGCGTTGAGCAGGTCCGGCCGGGCGAAAAAGAAGTTCCGGTCGATCATGAAGTATTCCTGCTCGGGACCGGCGGTCGCCGAGACATGCCCCACGTCCTTGTGCCCCAGCAGCTTCAGAATTCGCTGGGCCTGCACGTTGAGGGCCTTCATCGACCTGAGGAGCGGCGTCTTCTTGTCGAGGGCCTCGCCCGTCCAGCTCACGAACGCCGTGGGAATGCAGAGCGTCGTGCCGTTGGCGTTTTCCAGGATGTAGGCCGGGCTGGTCACATCCCAAGCCGTGTAGCCGCGGGCTTCGAACGTCGCCCGGATGCCGCCCGACGGGAAGCTCGAAGCATCCGGCTCGCCTTGAGCGAGTTGCGCGCCGGTGAACTCGGCAACGGCCCGGCCGTCGGCGGTCGGCGCGAGGAAACTGTCGTGCTTCTCGGCTGTCAGGCCGGTGAGCGGGTAGAACACGTGGGCGTAGTGCGTGGCGCCCTTTTCGATCGCCCATTCCTTCATCGCCGTCGCCACGATATCGGCGATCGTTGGGTCGAGCTTGGCCCCTGTTTCGATGGTCTTCTTCAGCGACTTGAAGACCGGCTTCGGCAGCCGCTTAGCCATCTCGTTCATCGAGAAGACGTTCGCCCCAAAGACTTCGTGCGACGACAGCTCTTTGAAGTTGAGCGGCGGCGCGCTCGGCTTGTAATTGGTGACGGCGTGGATGGCCTGGAAACGAGGTGCACTGTGACTCACGGCAACAACACTCCTACCCTAAAGATGCCCGATGTCTGAAATACGCCCGAGAGCCGTAGCTCTCAAATCGCCCTTTGTGAAGCACGCAACGTGCCAACGTCAATGGATACCGATGAATCGAGCTGGGATTCCTAAGTAATGTGTTATCAAAGACTTAGGTCGTAGCAGCTGGTGAGGCTCCCCCTTCTCATGCTAGCGTCATGCATGCATTGCGGGCAGCCGTGCCCAAAAGCGCGGCGAAAGGCCATAAACTCCGTGCACAATTATCGATCCTAATTCTTCCCCGCGCGCCTACTCCTCCATAATGGGCGTCCATGTTTTAAAGACTGGGCGCTGGCCTGCCAAGCACCCAGTGGCGTTTTTCAGGGACTCGCCGCGGCAAACACAGCCAGGGCCTCGCGCAGTGGCCGGACATCATGCACGCGAAGGATTTGCACGCCTTGCGCGGCCAGGGCAAGTGCCCCGCCGATCGTCGCGGCCGTCCGATCGGCGGCCTTGTCGCCGATCAGCTTGCCCAGAAATCCCTTTCGCGAGTGGCCGACCAGCAGCGGGCAGCCCAGGTCGTGAAACCGCCAGCAATTCGCCATCAGCTCGATGTTGTGTTCGTGAGTCTTGCCGAAGCCGATGCCCGGGTCGAGGCAAATTCGCCCGCGTTCGATGCCCGCGGCCACGAGTGCGTCGCGCCTCTGCCGCAGCTCAACATGAATCTCGGCCACGACATCCCCATAGGTCGGGTTGTCCTGCATCGTCTGCGGAGTGCCTTGCATGTGCATCACGCACACGCCCGCCCCGCTCTCCCTGGCGACGTGGGCGAGCCGCACATCGTTCAGGCCCGTGATGTCGTTGATAATCTCCGCGCCGGCGGCAATCGCCGCCTCGGCGACGGCCGGCTTGGAAGTATCGATCGAGATCACGACTGCCGGCCGCTGCCGAAACACATCTTCAATTACCGGCAGCACGCGGCGCAGCTCTTCTTCCTCGGCAACGGGCGTCGAATACGGCCGTGTGCTTTCGCCGCCGATATCGACGATGTCCGCTCCATCGTCGAGCAGTTGGATCGCATGGTCAACGGCCGCCTGATGATCCAGGAACTTGCCGCCGTCGGAAAAACTGTCCGGCGTGACGTTCACGATGCCCATCAAGAGCGGCCGCTCGCCGCACGCTAGAGTTCGCGTGCGGAGCTTCCAGCTGTTCGCTCGCCCCGAATTGCTTTGTGAATTCATGGCCATGCCGTCATCCTAGCCGCTGGGCCAAACATCTGCTGGGAACGGCCGCCGCCGGCTGCCATGATGGGCACATGACGCCGCCCATCGAGCTGCTCGGCAGTTACTTGCACCTGGCCCGCGCCGCAGAGTTGCGCCGGCAGCCGCTCGTTCGGGACCGCGTGCTGCTGCTGGCCGCCGTGATCGCGGCGCAAATCGACCTCGTGCCGATTGCCGCCGCCTGCCGCGAGCGGATTTTGAGCCACAATGCCCGCCACGTGATTGGCCGCTGGCCCACGGTGGCTGAAGCCCTGGCGGAAGAGGATTTTCAGACGTTGGTCGTGCAGCTTTCCGGCCGCTACGGCCCGGAGCGGGTCGAGCGGCTGGTCGCGCAACTGGGCATCGAGCGGGGCCGCGAGCGTGACGCCTATGCCAGCGACGGCGAGTATGCGGCGGGTTTGCTCGGCCTCGACTGGGAAGATCTGCAGCGGCGGCATCCTGCCGAACCTGACGAATAGTCGCGGCGTGCGGCGGGCGGCCCGATTCCACAAGTCGGCAGATCGCCAGCGCCGATCCTGCGAAGTGGCAGATTCTCTCGCGATCGGAGCGGCACGCATGTTTCAGCGTCCGGTGCTCTTGGTTTCGCTTCTGGCAGCGGCAGTCGGCGTTCCCTATCTGCTGCTCGACAAGAACCTCTCCGAGACGGCCCGCGGACAGTGGCGGCGCCTCAGCGGCAGCCTTTCTGCCACGCCGGCGGCGACGAGCGAAAATGCCTCCAAGTCGGGCATCGAAACGCCCGCGGCGCTGACGGTTCCGCAGGTGAGCATCGAGGAGGCCTTCCGCTTTGACGTCCGGCCCGAGTGGGTCGCCAGCCGGTTTAAGAGCGTGAGCACCGTGACCGATTCGAAGCAGCTCGGCATGCGCGTGGCCCTGGTCAGCGGCACGCGGCCCGACGACGTCGCCGGCTCGCTGACCTACTACTTCGACGAATACCATCAGCCGCAGCGAATCACGTTCACGGGTCAGAGCGGCGACGCCCGCCGCCTCTTGGCCGCGGTGGTCGGCCCTTACGGCCTGAAGTCGCTGCCCACCACCGATGCCGCCCGCTACGTGGCCGGCAATCCCAAGCAGCCGACGAGCCAGGTCGTCGTCAAATACCTGCCGCAGCTGCAAGGCTCGCCGACCAGTCCGCGGAACGAGATCGCCCTCGACCTGCGGCGCACCGACGCGATCGGCTGGGAGCAGCGCCAAGTTCAAGCCGGCGAAGCCAGCCTCCTGCCGCCGTCGTATCGGCAATGGTGAGTAGTCCTCACGCTCCACGTGAAGTCGTACCCCGGCGGTGCGAGTGGGCTGTGCCGGACGAAGCCTCTCGGCAGGAATCCCCGACGGTAGGATGATCCTCAACAGGTCTGCTCGCCAATGATTCTGCTCCTGGACAACGCGGTCCGCATTCCGCCCGCAGCGGCCCAAGACTTCGCGGCGTTTCGCCGTTGGACGAAGTCGAAGGACTTCCCCCAGCGCGGCGAATACGCCTTCCTGGGCGGCGACTTGTGGGCGGGAATCTCGATGGAAACGCTCGTCCACAATCAGATCAAGCTGAGAATTGCAGCCGTCCTTTCGTTGATGGTCGTCGATCCGCTCAAGTTGGGGCGAGTTTTCAGTGACCGCATGCGGCTGGTGTACGAGCCGGTTCACTTGTCGTGTGAACCGGACGCTATGTTCGTCAGCCACGCATCGGTAGACGCCGGGCGCGTCCGCTGGGAAGAAGGCCGCGAGTCGCTGGAAGTCATCGGCACGCCGGATATGGTTCTCGCAGTTGTCAGCAGTAACTCGATCGAAAAGGACACCGTGGTCCTGCGCGACCTGTATGCCCAAACCGGCATCCCAGAATACTGGCTGGTCAATCCTCTCGAAGGCCAGCTCTCGTTCGACATCCTCCGCCGCTCGGGCCGCCGCTATGTCGCTACGCGCAAGAGTGCCGGCTGGGTCAAATCGGCCGTCTTTGGCAAGTCATTTCGCCTGGTCGAAGAATCAGGCGACGACGCACCGCAATATCAGTTGCTCGTGCGTTGACGGCTAATCGCAGCGCACCGGCGTCAATTCCTCAGGGGCCGTATCGTAGATCGCACACCACCCATCGACGACCGCCGCAACAGCCACGAGGTAGCGCGGCTCGCGGCGAAGTGCCAGCGGCGTTTCGCCGATCCAGTCCACCCGGCCGGTGGGCGTTATCACCAGCCAGCAATGCATGTGTCCAACGAAGAGATGCCGCTCGGGCACGGCGGCGAAGCTGCGGCCCGCTTTTTCCGCTGTGTCGGGAAGGCCGTCGAAGTACCACAGGTTTTCGATCTGGCACGCATCAAG
>DASRJB010000584.1:0-4402 GCA_035649715.1 Pirellulaceae bacterium | reverse complement strand
CTCGAAGACCAGGCCGACCGAATCGAAGCGGCGGTGGCAGCCGGCGCAAGCCTTGTCGTCGCGGTGCCGCGCCAGCACTTGCGGCAGTGTCAGCTCTCCCAGCTTCGCCTCGTCCTTCGGTAGTTCGGGAACGGTAGGAGGAGGGGGCGGAATCTGTTCGCCGAGCAGCCGACGGACGACCCAGTAGCCGCGCTTGACCGGGCTGGTGCGCAGGCCTGGCGCGTTCTGCGTCAGGAAGACGGCCATTGGCAAGAGGCCCCCGCGGCCGTAGCTGGCGGCATCGTCGATTCGCACCCAGTCGTCCCCGCCTCCGCTGACGCCGGAAATGCCGTAGTGCTCGGCGAGCAGCGGATTGACGAACGTGTGCTTGCCGTACAGGAAATCGAGCACCGAGCGATCGTGCTGGACGTTGTCCAAGAAGAAGCGGATCGGCTCTTCGAACATCGCCTGCCGCAGCTCGCTCGTGAATTGCGGGAAGCGGTCGCGATCGACGCTGTTGTGCGACTCGAAGCGACGGAAGTCGAGCCAGTTGCCGCCAAACTCCAGGGCCAGCCCGCGGACGCGGTCATCGCGCAGCAGACGGCGCGTCTGCGCCAGCAGCACGTCCGGATTGTGCAAGTCGCCCGCGGCGGCCCGCTGCATCAGTTCCTCGTCGGGCAGGCTCGACCAGAGGAAATAGCTCAGCCGGCTGGCCAGCTCGACATCGCTCAATCTCCGGGCGGCTTCGCCCTGCCGGGCCAGGTCCATCCGGAACAAATAGTGCGGCGACATGAGCACCGAGACCAGCGCGTCCTGCAGGGCTTCTTCGTGACTCGCCTCGGACCGCTGCGTGCGGTAGAAGTTCAGCAGGTCTTCGCGCTCCGCGGCCGCCAGCGGCCGGCGATAGGCCCGCTCGGCGAAGCGCAGCAGCTCCGCCAGGTGGATCGGCTCAGCAGCCAGCCGGGCCTGTTCGACCCAGCGAATCTGAGCGTTGATATTGCGGAAAAAATCGTCGATCGCCTGGATCGGCGTGCCCGCACCGCCGCTGTTGATCGCCTTGGTGCGATAGACTTCGGCCAGCCGCTGGATCATCGCCTCGCCGGTAACATCCTTGTTCTCCGAACGGGCGAAGTCGAATTCCGGGTCGCGCATATAGCGCGAGTCGGTCCGCTCGAACCAAAGGAAGCCCGTGTATTGCCGCATCGGCGCCGAGGCCACAAAGTCCAGCTCCCGCCACAGTTCATCGAGCTCCTCCCGCTGCGACTCGCTGAGGATCATGTCGCACAGCGGCTGATCGTCGCGGAAATAGCCCATCATGCTGTGGAAGCCGGCCGAGAGAAGGCGGCCTTTTTCCTGCTGCTCCTTGGGTTTGCCGGTGTAGTCGCGGCCGCGCTCGGAAATGTAGAACGCGTCGGGGAAGACGTCGCAGAATTGCGCGCAGGAGTCTTCAAAACGCTTCCGCGCGGCGGGATCGGCGGGCACGGCCAGATCCGGATCGGCCTCGCGCTTGCCTAGCGGCTCGCCTTCGATCTGCAGGTTGCTGGCGTCGTAGCGGCGGCGGTACGACGCGTACTCGCGGTTCTTCCAGAGCACGAAGCATTGCGAGCCTTCGTGGATGCCGCGCACCTTCAGGTCAGATAGCCGCGGCTCCAGCTTGCGGCGGAGCTGCTTCACGAAGTCGCGGATCCGCTGGCAGCCTTCGGCAGCAGCAGCGGAGTCCTTTTCAACCGGCGCGGGCAGCTCGCGCCACATCGATTGCACTCTCGCCATCGGCCCGACTTCGGCGTCAGCGCCGGTCAACGCCGTCCAGACGGTCGCCAAATACTGCGGGCTGATCTTCTCCAGGGCGGCGATATCGGCCAGCTTCGCTTCCGGCTGCCCGAGCGCCGCACGGTGCTGATACTTCCAGGCCGCCAGGAAGTATGGGGCGAGGTCCGTCGGCTGCCGCAGGTAGAAATCGACGATCCGCTGAACGCAATACTTGTCGCGGTCGGTATCGGTGACGACCGGATGCGGCGCGAACGCCAGTCCACGTGGCGTGAGCACGAGATGATCGGCGACCTCGCGGGCCGCGGCGACGTATTTGCCCAACAGGGCCGGCGACATGGCCAGCGACTCGCCCGAATTGTCGAAGCCCGCTTCGCTGGCCGGATCGACGGGGAATTCGCGGGTCGGACGGAGATCGACGCCCGTCAGATCGCGGATCGTGTAGTTGTATTCCGCGTTATTCAGCCGGCGGGTGAGGACGACGCCCGGGTCGCCCGCCCGGCGCTCCGCCTCGAGCTTGCGAAAGTCGCGAATCCAGGCGACGGTCGCCTTCCGCTCTTCCGTGGTCGGCCGCTGCTTGGCCTCGTCGGGAGGCATCTCGCCCGCTTCCAGCCGCTCCAGGACCAGTGCCCAAGTCTGATGTCGCTGGGTGACGCTGGCGGCGGTCGTAAACGCCGACAGATCGAGCTTCGCCTCCTGCTTTGTCTTGCCATGACAGGATTGGCAGTACGTCTGCAAAAACGGGACAACCGTTTCGGCAAATCGCCGGTCGTGGTCTGCTGCGGCGGGCGGGGCAGCCGCGAGCGGACTGGCCAGCATCGCCAACAGGGCTACGGGAAAGAGCGTCCAGTTTCGCATGGCTCGGAATTTGGCCTCCGCGAGCGTCGATTCTAGTTGAACGGACCGGCCGGCATCCGTCCATGCGCGCATATCGCCAAATCTTCTCCGGGCGTCATTGTCTGCCGCAAGTTCTTATTCCGTATGGACTTGCGGCGCAAATCGCCTCTCAGGGACTATGCGCATTATGCGCGCACCAACTCTGATTCACTCATTCGCGCTGTCGCACTTTCGCGCTTTCGCGATCTGCCTGTCCAACGGTTTGCCATGCGCGCATAACCGCCAATTTCTTTCTGGAGGTTGCAATCTTTCGCAAGTTATTGCCAGCCATCGACTTGTGTCCAAAAACGCGGTTCCGCGGTTATGCGCATTATGCGCGTACCGAACAGCCGGCGGAACGCGAAACACCGAAAGGGCGAAAACGCGAAAGTCGCGCGCGCCTCAAATCCAAGGCATTTAGTGGACATATTATACGAAAGGCGTGTGTGTTTGTCCAGACAGCGAGGAGGCTGGAAAAAGAGGGCCCTGGTTCACGCGTCCCTGCCGTGCCGTATGATGCGCGTCACCCTCCTCGGAGCCCTCGCCATGCTGCTGTCCCTGGTTCTTTCCGCGTCCGCCGTGCTGGCAGCCGAAGGGCAGGCCCCTGCCGCCGGAGGCTCCGCACCGGCCCGCAAGACGCTCAAGGTCGCCCGCACCGACGATTTCGAGATTACGGGCGACGGCTCGGCGGCGGCCTGGAGCAAGGCGGCCTGGGAGCCGCTGGTGCCGCGGGGGACGCAGCCGCGGGAGGACAAGACGCAGGTCAAGGCGCTGCATTCGCCGAAGGGGCTGTACTTCCTGATGCAGGGGGCCGACCGGGCGGTGACGGCCAAGATGAACGAAGACTTTGCCGACCTGTGGAAGGAGGACGTGTTCGAGGTCTTCCTTTGGCCGGATGAAAAGACGCCGCTCTATTTCGAGTACGAGATTTCGCCGTTGGGCTATGAGCTACCGATTTTGGTGCCGAACTTTCAGGGCAAGTTTTTCGGCTGGCGGCCCTGGCACTACGAAGGGGACCGCAAGATCAAGAAGGCCACCAGCGTGCAGGGCGGCAGCAAGACCAGCGGCAGCCCGTGCACCGGGTGGACGGCCGAGTTCTTCATTCCCTACGCGCTCTTCACGCCGCTGGAGAATGTGCCGCCCAAGCCGGGCACAACCTGGCGGGCCAATTTCTATCGCATGGACTACGACGGCGGCCAGACTTCCTCCTGGGACTGGTCCCGCGTCGGGCCCAGTTTTCACGACATCCAGAATTTTGGCCTACTCGTGTTTGAGTAACGCCGCGAGGGAGTGACAGAGAGACGGAGGGACAGAGAGACGGAGGGACAGAGGGATAGAGGGCATCTCCGTCCTCCGTCTCTCATTCTCTCCCTCTCTCCGTCCTGCACCACGGCGACTACTTTCCGGCAGCAGCCTTCGCCGCTTTAGCCGCCTTCTTCGCCTGCTTGGCTTTCTTGGCCGCCGGGTTCGGACGCCAGAGCGGGTCCTTCTGCTCGGCGTTCCAGGCGGCGTAGAGGCCTTGCAGCTCTTTGACCTTCGCCGGCTGCTCAGCCGCCAGGTTCTGCTTCTCGCCGATGTCGGCCGCCAGGTTGATCAGCTCCGCGGGCTTCTCCTTCGTCGCGGGGCTGCCTGGCTCATTGCCGACAACGAGCTTCCAGTCGCCGTGGCGGATGGCCCACTGCTCGCCGAACCGCCAGTAGAGCGTCTCGTGCGGCTTGGCCTTGTTCTGGCCCGTCAAATACGGCAGCAGGTTGACGCCGTCGAGCTTCCAGGCCGGATC
>DASRJB010000583.1:0-7104 GCA_035649715.1 Pirellulaceae bacterium | reverse complement strand
GGCCACCGCTTGCAGGGCGTACGGGAGCTTCTTCCGCATGCCGCCCAGCCGCCACCAGCGCACGACCGACAGATACAGAATCGGAATCGCCGCGCCGAGCACCAGGCCGCCGGCCGCCGCGAGCAGGTTGTCGAACAGGGCCAGCGGAATGGTGACCCCCACGATCCCGGCCCCGATCACCATCGCCAGGGCCGTGGACATGTCCATCGTCGTGCCTGATTCTTCCACCAGGTGGAAGAACGAGCGGTTGATGTCGCCGGCGGGCTCTTCAGGGGCGAAGGTCAGCCGCTGCCGCGCCGTGGAAGCGCTTCCCGCGAACAGATCGCGAATGAACATCCCGACGGCGGCCAGGATCATCGTCACCGAAGCGAACGTGACGCCGACCACCGCCAGGTTGGCGAAAATCATCATGCCATTTCCTCCAGGGGGGCCGCGCCGCCGGCGGCGGTGACGCTCATCGGGCCGATGGAACTGTCGGGTGTGAGCTGGCGGGGCTCGAACAGCTTCGTGGGCAGGTCGATGCCTTGCTCGATCAAGCGGCGGGCGAAGACCGGCATGTGTCCGGTGGCGAAGAAGTGTCCGCGGGCGATGCCGCGGTCATCGACGCCGGTCTGCTGGAAGCCGAACAAATCCTGAATGGCGTAGTCGCCGCTTTCCAGGGCCGTGATTTCCGAGACCCGCATGACGCGGCGGACGCCGCCCTTGAGACGAGCCAGGTGGATGACCAGCGTGATCGCCGACGCGATGTACCGCCGCGTGACGCCGACCGGCAAATCGAAGCCCGCCATGCTGACCATTACTTCGAGGCGCGACAGGGCGTCGCGCGTGTCGTTGGCGTGGATCGTCGTCAGCGAGCCTTCGTGGCCCGTGTTCATGGCCTGGAGCATGTCGAGGGCTTCGCCTCCGCGGACTTCGCCCAGGATGATTCGGTCGGGACGCATGCGGAGGGCGTTGCGGACCAGGTCGCGCTGCGAAACCTCGGCCGTGCCTTCGGCGCTCTTGGGCCGCGTCTCGAGCTTGACCACGTGCTTCCGCTGCAATCGCAATTCGGCCGAGTCTTCGATCGTCACCAGCCGCTCGTTGGCCGGGATGAATTTCGAGAGGTTGTTGAGCAGCGTCGTTTTGCCGCTGCCGGTGCCGCCGCTGATCATCACGTTGATGCGGCCTTCGATCGCCATCTCGAACAGCTTGAGCATTTCCGGGCAGACCGAGCCGCGGACCAAGAGGTCGGCGATCTGCAGCGGCCGGTGGCCGAAGCGGCGAATCGACAGCACCGGCCCGCGGAGGGCCAGCGGCGGGATGATCGCGTTCACGCGGCTGCCGTCGGGCAGGCGGGCATCGACCATCGGCTGATGTTCGTCGATGCGGCGGCCGATGCGGGCCACGATCCGCTGGATAATTTGCAGCAGGTGCTCGTCGTCGGCGAAGACGGTGTTCGTCTCCTGCAGGCGGCCGAGCCGTTCGACATAGACCTCGTGCGGGCCATTGACCAGAATGTCGCTGACGTCCGGGTCCTGCATGTAGGGTTCCAGGGGGCCGAGGCCGAACGATTCGGCGATCAGCTCCTCGATCAGTCGCTCCTCGTCGATCGCCGGCAGCTTCCGCGAACGGGTCCGGAGCATGCCTTCGGCGAGCTGGCGGATGTCGTGGCGGAGCTCTTCATCCGAGAGGCCGGTGATCCGCGAGAGGTCGAGCGAATCGAGCAGCTCGCGGTGGATCCCGGTCTTGAGGCGCTGGAATTCGGCTTCCAGGTTCTCCGCCTGCATCAGGGTCTCGGCATGGCCGTGGCCATTGCCATTGCCGTTGCCGTTGCGTTCTCCGGCCGGCCGAAAGGCGTTTGCAAACATCGTTCGGTGCTCCCTTGCCTTGACTTCGCTGGTGCTATTGGTCGCTGGAATTGGCGCGATGGATTCGCCGCTGCCAGAGGAGCGGCGAACGTATGACGGCCCTAACTTACTTCACTTCCTTCGCGCCCTCCGGGGCGACCGGGGCCAGGGCAGCCAGCGGCTCCTCGCCCAGCTCATACGCAACGTCGGGCACCTTCACCCCCGTGGGAATACGGCCGACCTGGTCGTTGGCCGGGGCGGGAATCGGCTGCGAGACGGGCACCTCGCGGCGGCCGGCCGAGATTTCGCGCGATTCGCGAATCCGGTCGTTGCTCATCTCGAGGATCTGGACGCTGTTGCCGCTCCACTTTTCCACCGTGTACTTCTTCGGCGGCACGATTTCTTTCAGGCCGAGCAGCTGCCGGCGGCTGACCGGATCGGCGCTGGCGCCAATCGGGGCGTTGTCCTTGGCGCTGACCAGCGTGGCCTGCAAGATGCCGGTCCGCTGGGCGACGATCAGCTTGTTGGCGTCAACGGGCGTGACCGCGACGGTGATCGACGAGCCATTCAGGTCGGTGGTCCGCCGCGTGCCCCGCATCAGCGGGCGGCTGGCAGCGGCATCGACGATCAGGACGTTGTGCATCAGCGTGCGGGTCATGACTTCGCCCAGGTCGGGATGCGAGCCCTCGACCGTCAACGCGATGTCGATGTGGTCCCCTTCACCCAGCCGCTTGCCGCCGGTGTCTGCGCCTTGCACGATAATCGTCACGGCCCGGTGGCCTTCCGGCAGCCGGTTCGACAGGTCCGGCAGGCTCTCGTCGAGTCCCAGCAGGTTCTGCTCGCGGATGATCTTGCCGGGGGCGATCGTTTCCTTCGTGATGCGGCCTTCGACCAGGTTGATGCCGTGGAACATGCCCTCCGGCTTCTTCTCGGTCTTCGGCACGGCGCCCATGAACAGGTCGGCCGCGGTCAGCCGCGTGTTCTTGGGAATCACGTTCTTGGCGAAGACCAGATACTGCACCTCGGGCGCCGGGGGCGGCGGCACGGGCTTCTCGACGACGGGCGGCTTTTGCAAAGCCTGGCGGACGACGTACGCGGCCACGAGGCCGAGCACGATCGCCATGACGCCGAAGGTCACGGTCGCGGGACTGATTCGTTTCACTTAGGTTCTCCTCATCGCTGCGGATGCCGGGTGGTTCGTCGTGTTAAGCCCGCCGAGCGCCGGCACGGTGCGCGGAGGCGTTGCGAGGCAGGTACGCAAATGAAATGCCGCTGCCGCTGGGGGCCGCGCTAACCGGACTTGCCGGCTGCGTCGGCCTGAAATTCCTGGAGTTAGTCGGGAGGTGGTTCATTCGGTTAACGGGCGAATGTTGCCAGTTTGCACGCGCGCTGTTTCGATTCGGAAACGTCCGTTAGCCGTGGCTTTTGAGCAACATCCAGCCCAGGACGAGCCAGGTGCCCAGGGCCATCGGCACCGCAAAGGGAAGCACGCGGCGGGCCTTCTTCGGCGGCGTGGCGGCGGCGCTCGCGCCGCTGGCGGTCGCGTGGGCAAAACGCTTCCGCGTGGCCGAGAAGCCGTCGCTGAACGTGCTGCCGATCAGCACGCCGATCATGCCGAAGGCGGCGAGCATCGCGCCCAGGCCGAATGAGGCGAGAATTCCTAGAGGCCCGAGCCACACGCCCAGGGCTGCGAGCATTTTCACGTCACCCATGCCGCCGCCGCCCAGCAGCCACGGCACGATGAGCAGGCCGAAGCCGATCGCGAAGCCGCCCAGGGCCACCAGCGGGCCGCTGCCGCCAGGTGCGAGCAGGTGATAGGCCAGCCCGATCGCCGCCGCGGGCACGGTCAGCCAGTTGGGAATCTTCTTGGTCCGGTAATCGACGACCGCACACGCGGCGGTGAAGACAGCCACGCAGGCCGCCAGGTCGTAGCCAAAATGCATCACAACAGCGCTCCAGGGTGGAAACTCAATCGCCGAACCGTCCAGCAACAAATCACGTGCCGCCCACGCTGCCGCGAGTAATACGGGGCCCCCGTGAGGCGTGAGTTGACGATTGTGCCGACGCGTCGTGCGGAAACTTTCACCGCCCATGTGGCCGGTCTCCAACCGAGCCACGCGGCAAGCGCTTTCTCACCGAGTTTCGAAATCAGGCCGGGGCGTCGCTGGAGCCCGGGTGACCCAAGGGCGTGGTCTGACGACCGCAATCGGTCACCGAGCCCGGTGGGTCGGTGAAGCTGCTCGGGGGAATGCCAAACGCGGGCAGCCCCGAGAACGAGAAGGATTGGTCGATTTCAATCACGGCTTCGGCCATGTCGCCGAGCTCGTCGATGAGCGCGTCGCGGATCGCGGCGAATCCGCCGACGATGCCGAACACGATCACGACCGTGATGATCGTCCATTCGAACGAGAGGACGCCGTCGTCCTCTCGCCAGGCTTGCTGCAGGATCTGTTGCACGTCGTTGCTCCGGGAAGTCAAGTCGCGAAATTCCTCGGCGGCCGATTACGAACCGCCGTCCGACACGGGGCCTTCCCCCGTCGGAGTCGTGGCGCGAGCACAGTCGGTGAAGATGCCCGCATCGTCCGTGAAGTCGCTGCCCGCCGAGGTGAACGTGAAGAAGAACGGATCGCCCATCATGCCGAAGGTGAAGCTGATCGGCGACAGGCTGTAGCTCTGGTCGATGTTCTGCGCGGCCTCGGCCACGTCGCCCAGCTCGTCGATGATCGCGTCGCGGGCCGCGGCCAGGCCGCCGACCACGCCGATCACCAGCAGCGTCAGGAGCAGCGTCCATTCAAACGAGAGCACGCCGTCCTCTTCGCGCCACATTCGCAGCAAGCAATTCATGGGAGCCTCTAAAGTAGATGAGATCTCGTATTCCGAGGCAGCGGCGCACCGGTGTGCGAATCGCACGCCAAAATTGCGCCGCCGCCTGTTTGGCTGTGTCACAAACTAGGCGCCGTCCGGGATGCCGTCGTCCACGAAGTCCTGGGCGATGAACGTCGAGCGCTCGCAGTCGGCGTAAAGCAGCGCGTCGGCAAAATCCGAATCGCTGGCCGAGCTGACGGTCGCGTCGTGCAGCTGGACCAGCAGCGGGAACCCGATGTGGTACGACTGGTCCACGGCCAGCATGACCTGGGCCGTGTCGCCCAGCTCGTCGATGATGGCGTCGCGGGCGGCCGCGACGCCGCCGACGATGCCGATGACGAGCAAGGTCAGGAGCATCACCCATTCAAACGACAGGACGCCGTCCTCTTCGATCCACAGGCGCTGGAGTGCTGGTTTCATTGGAGTTTGGCTTTCTCTTCTGGTGGCTGGGAATTGGTTCGGCGTTTTCGGCTTAGGAGTCGGTGTCCTCGACGAATTGCGGGGCCTGTCCGGGCACCGCGTCGTTGCGCGTGCAGTCGGTGTAGACCAGGGCGTCGGTGAAGCCGCTGTCGCTCGCGCTGGAGGGATCGCTGCTGTTGTGCACGAGCACCTGCAGCGGAAAGGCGATCGTCATCGAGTGATCGAGGGCCAGCATCGCCTGCGCGACGTCCCCCATTTCGTCGATGATCGCGTCGCGGGCCGCCGCCAGGCCGCCGACGATGCCGAGCACGAGCAAGGTGAGCAGCAGGGTCCATTCGAAGGACAGCACGCCGTCCTCCTCTCGCCAGATCTTGCCAAGGTTGTGCGTCATTTCTTGTTTCCCCGTGTACGTGTTTTTCCAGAACCAGGTGTGTGTTGCGTGTTCGTTCGCCAGCCGCGCTACGAGGGGTCGTCCGATTGGGCCGGTTGTCCGGTCGGCGAGGTCGCGCGGGAACAGTCGGTGAAGGCCAGGGCGTCGGTAAAGCTCGAGTCGCTGGCGAACCCGACGGCCGCCGGGCCGGGAGGCGCCAGGACGTTCAGGTCGATCAGGATTTCCAGTGGGAAAGTGATCGTGTAGGAGTTGTCCAGCGCCAGCATCGCCTGGGCGGCGTCGCCCAGCTCGTCGATGATCGCGTCGCGGGTCGCCGCCAGGCCGCCCACTACGCCGAGCACGACTAGCGTCACCAGCAGCGTCCATTCGAACGAGAGCACGCCGGACTGGTCCCGCCACATCGCTGTGCAAATTCGTCGCATTGCCTCTGACTCCTCTCCGTTCCACCAGCACTGACCAAAAGGGAGCCCACTCGGCTGGCGGACCAGCCGAGTGGACTCGGTTACTGCGCGCAATTGGACTAAGCGCCGTCCGGAACCGCGTCGTTCTGGGCCGGCTGGCCCGTCGGCGTGGTCGCCCGGCTGCAGTCCGTGAAGAGCAGCGCGTCGGTGAACGAGCTGTCGCTCGCCGAGCTGACGGCCGGATCGTGGACGATGACCAACAGCGGGAACGCGATCGTGTAGGACTGATCGAGTGCCAGCATGGCCTGGGCCACGTCGCCCAGCTCATCGATGATGGCGTCGCGGGCAGCCGCCAGGCCGCCGACGATGCCGATGGTGAGAAGGGTCACCAGCAGGACCCATTCGAAGGAGAGGACGCCGTCCTCTTCCCTCCACATACGCACGAACACGTTCTTCATTCGAAACTCCTTGTACCAGGAACACGGAAAACACGTGTGGAGCACCCCCACATAGGTGCGCTCCGCCGGCGCTTGTTGTGCCCGAAGCGCCGACTTTCTCGTGCGGCCATAAATGCACCTCATGTGCCGCGCGCGAAAAAATGTTGACCAATCGCTGCGCGCTGAGGCTTAGCCGTTGGCGGAACGTGATTTACGAGCGGTCGCGGCCGCAGGCCCGCGCTCTTGCGCCGCCGCGCGATGTTGTGGCGCTGAAACACGCAGCGCTTGCCCGCCAAGGCAATATGTTCACAAGCACAAACGTGTGGCAAAAAAGAAACGCCTCGCAGCCAGCGGATCGCTCGCTGCGAGGCGTCGTGTTTCCCGTGCTGCCAGGCAGCTCGGAGTGCGCCGCTTGTTCTTCCTGGATGCCGCCAGCGCGGGGCACTCGCGCTGGCGGGCGAAGAACGAAGGGCGAAGGTCAAACCTGGTGGATCGGCCGCAGGGCGGGCACTCCCCGTGGCCGAGTTTCCGCGTTCCGTGTTTAAGGAGTTTGACGACTGTGCGTTACAAGGAGTCCGCGGCAGCTGGAGCCGGCTCGGGCTGCGGGGCGGCGGGATTCATCGGGTTCGGCTGGCCGCGCCGCGGGAACTCCTGGACCTTCATGTTCACGCGGTAGCAATCCCGATAGGCCGCCGCGTCGGTGAACGCCGACCCCGAGGCCGTGGACGTGAAGCCAAAACCTCCACTGAACCCAAAGCCCGCGA
>DASRJB010000582.1:0-7306 GCA_035649715.1 Pirellulaceae bacterium | reverse complement strand
CTCGGCCCTGGACAAGCGATAGAGTTGATACACGAGCCGGTCGGCTTCCGCCTCGTGGGGCGGGTTTCCGGCCGGCCCGGAGAGAAGGCGGCCGAGAACGGCCAGCCGGCGGCTGACGTCGTAGAACAAGCGTCCTCGCTTGTTCCCCGCGTGAGCAAGCGGGGACGCTTGCTCTACGACGACGGGCAGTCGTTCCAGCTGCCCATTGTTGATCGCCAGGTAGCCGCCGGCCAGGCGCTTGGCGGCGAACCGCGTGGCGAACAGGTACGAGAGCAGCTTCGAATTGAGCAGGGCCAGTAGATAGAACGCATCGACCTTTGGCTCGCTAGCCGCGAAGACTTGCACGCCCAGCGCGAGTCCGCGCTCGTCCCAGGCGGCTTCGATCCGCCGCGACATCCCGGCGATCACGATCTTGCGTGACTCGAACAAGTGCCGTTTGGCCGGAGTGATCTCTGGCGCGTCCAGTGGCAACCGCGGGCGCTCGTAGGTGCGTCCGAGATAACGGACGCCGCCCAGCCGGACCGCGTAGCGGTCGATGTTGCCGCTGGTAATGAAATCACAGTAGTCATCTCGCTCCGCGAGATGCGATTCCTCACTCGGAGCATGAGGACTACTGTCGTCGACCAATCGCCGCGCGATCCGCTGCGCCGCATAGCCCGCGGTTCCGCACGACAGCTTCGCCAGCTCTCCCAGTGGCTTCGTCGCCACGCGCGACTCGACGTCGAGCGGCTCGCTGAACGAGAACGCCGCGGGGGACAGCGAGGACTGAACGATACGGCGCACGCCATCCTCCGCGCGAAACGTCACCACGTGCCGCCGCGGCGCGGGCTGCTTGCGGAAGACCAGCACGTGCGGATAGACGCTGGCGCCCTGGAAGACGCGCTCGTTCGATAAATCGACCACGTGTTCGATCGTCGCTTGCTCCAGCAGCAACTCGCGGCAGGTCCGGGCGTAGTCGAGCGTGGCCCATTTGTTGGGCACGATCAGCCCGCAGCGTCCACCCGGTTGAAGCAGGGCCAGCGCCCGCTCGATGAACAGGACGTAGAGGTCAAAATTGCCGCGGGCTGTGCGAAAGCGCTGCCGCAATTGCTCGATCTCCTCCGCCGGCAGGCTTTTGGCGAGTTGCCGGATGCTCAGATAGGGCGGGTTGCCGATGACGACGTCGAACGTGCCGTCCGCCGGTTGATCGTCAAGCAGTGCGTTGCCTTGCCGGACGACGCCGGCGGCCCCTAAGCGCCGCCGGGCGGCCTGAATGGCGGCTGCGGCGAGGTCAAGACCGTAGACTTTGGTGCGACTGCCGTAGACTCGTGCGAGTCGCTCGGCCGAAGCGGCGAGGAACTCTCCCGCGCCGCAGGCCGGGTCGATCACGCGCGGCGGCTCTGGAGGCCTCTCGGCCAGCAGTGGCTCGAGCGTTAGCTCGACGATCAGCCGCACGATTTCCGGCGGCGTGTAATAGGCTCCCAGCGCGCGGCGCTCTTCGCGGGCCAATTGGGGCTGGCCCAGCGGTGCGGAAAACGTCGCTCGCCTTGGGTGACGCGGCATGGGGCCGCGAATCGTAGGCAATTTGAGCTCAAGCCGCAGCGCGATTCTGTCGATCAACGGAGCGGGAAAATGCGGCACGGCTTGCCGCTGCTAGCAGGCGGCGGCTCACGAGGCGAAACATGGCGGCACAGGCAATTCTCGGCGCGGCGCTCGGCACAGCGGCGATTGCCGTCGGCCGGGGCATCGCAGCGGCAACTGGCGACGGGTTGTCGTTCGCCGCCGAGCTGCTCAAGGCCGCTGGCGGGCAGCCATCTGAAATGGACGACAACGCCGGGCCGGACGAGCTGACGCAGCGGATCAGCGCGCTGGCTGACCGCTTCCGCCGGCATCTGGCCGCCGCGGGCATCAAGCTGCTGGAACCGGTGGAGCTGATCAGCGACGGACTGGGCGGAATTGCCGTCGCCGGCGTACATCCGCAGCGGGCCGAGATTGAGGAGGCGCTTGCCGCCGATCTGACGCTGGAGAGCGAATTCAATCGACTGGCCGTCGAGTATGGCGAAGGCCTGCCGAGCGTCGTCGTTTCGAACGAAGCGCAGTGACGCCAGCTCGTGCAGCGCGACCAATGGTCGCGGCTTTAGGGCGGCGGTAGAATCAGAGCAGCCCTTCGCTCCCGCGCCGCGAGACTGGCCCCATGCGTTTCACCAAGATGCACGGCATCGGCAATGACTATATCTACGTCAATTGCTTTGCCGAGCCGCTGCCCAAGAACCCGGCGGAGCTTGCCCGGCGGATCGCCGACCGGCATTTCGGCGTCGGGGCCGACGGGCTGATCCTGATCTGCCCGAGCGACAGCGGGGCCGACGCGCGGATGCGGATGTACAACACCGACGGCAGCGAAGCCGAGATGTGCGGCAACGGCCTGCGGTGCGTCGCCAAGTACGTTCACGACCACGGCATCAAGCGGGCCGACCGGCTGACGATCCAGACCGGCCGCGGCAACCTGACTGTCGATCTGGAAATTCGCGGCGGGAAGGCCGAGCGGATTTGCGTGAACATGGGGCAGCCGATCCTGGAAGGAACGAAGATCCCGACGAAGCTCGTGGGCAATCCGCCGCTGGATGTCCCGCTGGTCGTGGGCGGCCAAACGCTGCAGGTCACCTGCGTCTCGATGGGCAACCCGCACTGCGTGACGTACGTCGAGCGGGCCAGCGACGAGCTGGTGTTGGGACTCGGTCCGAAGGTTGAGCAGCACGCGATGTTCCCGGCACGGGTTAACGTCGAGTTCATCGAGATCATCTCGCCGACGGAAGTCCGCCAGCGGACCTGGGAGCGAGGCAGCGGTGAGACGCTGGCCTGCGGCACGGGGGCCAGCGCCGTTTGCGTCGCCGGCGTGCTCACCGGCCGCACGCAGCGAAAGATCGTCAACCATCTCCGCGGCGGCGACCTGGAGCTCGAATGGCGCGAGTCCGACGGCTGCGTCTATAAGACCGGACCGGCAGTTGAAATCTTCTCGGGCGATTGGCCGACGTAGGCGCGCCATGACGGCCACCGCTCCGCAACCTCCGCGCGTCCTGAGCGTCTCGCAACTCACGGCGCTCATCCAGGGCTCGCTCGAATCGACCTTCGCGTCGGTCTGGGTCAGCGGGGAGGTGAGCGAAATCTCGCGGCCGCAATCGGGGCACGTCTATTTCACGCTCAAGGATGAAGGGGCGCAGCTCCGCGGGGTTCTCTGGCGGAGCAGCGCCGTGCGGCTGCGGTTCCGCCTGGAGGAAGGCCAGCAGGTCCTCTGTCTCGGCGACCTGACGGTCTATCCGCCGCGGGGAGCGTATCAGCTCGACGTGCGGCGCGTGGAGCCGCAGGGACAGGGCGCGCTCCAGCTCGCGTTTCAGCAGCTGCAGCGGCGACTGGCGGCGGAGGGCCTGTTCGATCCCGCCCGCAAGCGGCCCCTGCCGGTGCTGCCGCGGCGGGTCGGCATCGTCACCAGCCCCTCTGGCGCAGCGATCCACGATTTCCTCCAGGTCGCCGCGCGGCGGTGCTGCGGCGTGCGAATCTTCGTCATCCCGGCCCGCGTGCAGGGGGACGGCGCCTCCGGCGAAATCGTCCACGGCATCCAGCTTGCCAACCGGCTCCACCCGCCGCTCGACGTGCTCGTCGTCGGCCGCGGCGGCGGCAGCCTGGAAGATCTGTGGAGCTTCAACGAAGAGGCCGTCGTGCGGGCGATCCACGCCTCGCGCGTGCCGGTCGTCTCGGCGGTCGGCCACGAGGTGGATGTCACGCTGGCGGACCTCGCGGCCGACGTCCGTGCGCTGACGCCCAGCGAAGCCGCCGAGCGCGTGTTCCCGGCAGCCGAGGAACTGACGCAGCGGCTGACGGCGATCCAGCGCCGCCTGATCGCGATTCTCCGAGCCCGGGCCTCCGCGGCCCGCCGCCATCTCGAGCAGCTCGCCCGTTCGCGCATTCTTCGCAATCCGAAGTCCCTCGTTTTCGACCTCTCGCGCCGCCTCGACGAGCACGACCAGCAGGCGCTGCGCGCGATCGCCCGCCGGCTCGACCTGGCTCGCGACCGGCTCACTGCCAGCACCGCCCGGCTCGAATCGCTCAGCCCTCTCGCCGTCCTCGCCCGCGGCTACAGCGTGACCACCGACGATGCCGGCAAGATCCTGAAATCCACCGCCGCCCTCCGCGCGGGTGATACCGTCCATACAAGGCTTGCTACCGGCGGGTTCACCAGCCGGGTTGGAGCGGTTGAATCCGAGTGAATCGTTGCCGCCCCAGGCCAATTGACGCCATAATGGAGTGAGGCGGTTGTTGCACCGTCGTCGGAGGAAGTGATGAAACTGACGAACAAGCAGAAGATCGAGAAACTGGTGGCGCGGATGCCGGCTGATATTTCGTGGGACGAAGCGTTGCAGCGAATACGCCTGCTGCGGAGCGTGGAGATCGGCCGCGAACAGGCCGAGCGCGGCGAAGTCATCGACGATGAAGATGTGGAAGCCTGGTTGATGAACGATGGCGAAGAAGCAGCACCGGATAATTTGGACGATCAACGCTCTCGACCAGCTCGAAAGAATAAAGCAGTTCATCGCACGTGACTCGCCGATGAATGCATTGAACTTTGTCCGGCGGTTATACCGGCACGCTCGTCGCTTGAAGACGCTCCCCTATTCTGGCGCACCGGTACCAGAATTCGGCGATCCGGAGACGCGCGAGATTATTTACCGCAACTACCGGATCATCTATGAAGTTGTTCTGTCCACGGTGAGAGTCCTCGCCGTGCATCACGGTGCAAAACTGCTCGGTCGCCAGCATCTGGCCAAATCTCGACGGACTGACGCAGATGAGTGATCAGCCGGCAGACTCGTCGAGCCGACAGCCGATGTCCTTCGAATTCTCGCTCGCCGAGCTCGAGGCCATCGTGCGCGATTTGGAGGATGGCAAGCTCGGGCTGGCCGAGGCGCTGGCCCGCTACGAGGAAGGCATAAAGCACCTCAAGCATTGCTACGCTCTGCTCGCGCAGGCGGAGCAGAAAATCGAGCTGCTCACCCGCGTGGCGGAAGACGGCTCGCCGGTAACCAGGCCATTCACTGACGAGTCGGAGCCTCCGCCGCGGGCCGCGGGTAAACAGCGCACTAAGCCCAAGCCAAAGCAGCCCGCCGACGACGAGCTGCCCAGCTTCCGCCGCGACATAGACGACGGAACCGGTCGGACCTAGAATGGTGTCGCCTATGTGCGTCTGCTCCGGAAGCGACTGACGCAAGTCCTTTGCCGGTAGCAGCTTGCAACTCTCCAGCAGCATCAGGAATGACCGCAGCCGCGGAGACGCTCGACTTTGCCGAACTGAGCCGGTCGCTCCGCCGACGGATCGACGACGCGCTGGCGAGCTATGCGACCTACGGGGCGGATTGCCCGCCGCACCTGGCCGAGGCCATCCGCCACAGCCTGCTGGCGCCGTGTAAACGCCTGCGGCCGCAGTTGGTGTTAATGTCGTGCCAGGCCTGCGGTTACGATGCGTGGCAGGCGCTGCCTGCCGCGTGTGCGGTGGAGATGATTCATACGTACTCGCTGATCCACGACGACCTGCCGGCGATGGACGACGACGACCTCCGCCGCGGGCGGCCGAGCTGCCATGCGAAGTTCGGCGAGGCGACGGCGATCCTCGCCGGCGACGCCCTGCTGGCCCAGGCCTTCGAGGTGCTGGCCAGGGGCCTGCCGCCCGATGTCGCCGCCCGCTGCTGCGGCGAGCTGGCGGCGGCGGCCGGCGCCGAGAACCTCGTCGGCGGGCAGGAGGACGACCTCCGAGCACAATTCGCCGACCTCGGAATCGAACAACTGGAACGCATTCATCGTCGTAAGACCGGCGCGATGATTCGGGTCAGCCTGCGGCTGGGCGGAATCGTCGGCGGTGCGGATGAAAGGCAGCTGGCCGCGCTAGATACTTATGGCGGGAAGCTCGGCCTGGCCTTTCAGATTGTGGATGACCTGCTCGACTTGCAGGGCGACGCGGCGTCGCTCGGCAAGCGGGCCAACAAGGATACCGGTCGCGGAAAGCTGACGTTTCCCGGACTGCTCGGAGCAGCCGAGAGCCGCCGGCGGGCCGAGCGGCTGATCAAGGAAGCGATCGCTGCTCTGGCGCCCTTGGGTCCGCGGGCGGCGGCCCTGGAGTCGCTGGCCCGGTATGTGCTGGAACGAAATTCGTAGCCCGCGATTCCATCGCGGGAAACCCGCCACGGAGTGGCGGGCTACCACACCATGACCAACCACCCGCTGCTTGCGAACCTGACCTCGGCCGAGGGCCTGCACCGCATGTCGGTCGCGGAGCTGTCGCAGCTGGGCGGCGAGATCCGCGACGTGCTCTGCAACCTGCTGGAGGAGCGGACGGCCCATTTCGCCTCGAACCTGGGCGTCGTCGAATTGGCCCTGGCCCTGCACAGCGTCTTCGACTTCCGCCGCGACCGCCTGATCTGGGACACCGGCCATCAGATTTACCCGCACAAGCTGATCACCGGCCGCTACCGCGGCTTCACGTCGATCCGCACCAAGGGCGGGCTGATGGGCTATCCCAATCCGCACGAGAGCGACTACGACCTGTTCATGACGGGCCACGCCGGCAGCAGCCTGGCGACGCTCTCCGGCCTGCGGAGCGGCCACGACCTCTTGGGCGAAGCGGACCGCAAGACCGTAGCCGTCATCGGCGACGGCGCGTTCCCCAGCGGCATCGTGTTCGAAGCCCTCAACAACATCAGCGGCCTGAACCAGGACGTGCTGGTCATCCTCAACGACAACAAGATGTCGATCTGCCCGCGCGTCGGCGGCGTCGCGAGCTACCTCGACCGGCTGCGGACCAGCCCGTTCTATTCCGGCCTCAAGCAAGAGGTCGTCCGCATTCTCGAGAACGTCCCGCTGCTGGGCGATCCCGTCGAGCGGTTCCTGGCCCAGCTCAAGGAGGGCGTCAAAGCCGGCCTGCACGGCGGCATGCTGTTCGAGGAATTGGGCCTGCGGTACCTCGGCCCGATCGACGGGCACAACATCGCGCTGCTTCGCAAGTACCTCTTGATGGTCAAGAACCTCAAGGGGCCGATCCTGCTGCACGTCGTGACCGAAAAAGGGCACGGCTTCACGCCCGCCGCCAAGGACCCCGTCTTCTTCCATACGCCGCCCGCCTTCACGCAAGAGAACGGTAACCCGGTCCCGAAAAAGTCCGGCGGCAGCCCGGCCTATACCAACGTCGTCAGCGACGCGATCCGCCAGCGGATGCTGGACAACCCGCACGTCACCGTGCTCACCGCCGCGATGTGCCAGGGGAATAAACTGGAGCGGATTCGCG
>DASRJB010000581.1:0-15726 GCA_035649715.1 Pirellulaceae bacterium | reverse complement strand
TTCCTCTTCGTCTTCCACGGGCTCGTCGGCGGGCAGGCGAGCCAGCGCGGCCCGCGTAAGATGCAGGTCTGGCGGCTAAGCACTCCCTCGTTGCCAGGGTCCTCCCTGGTAACGCAATTCCGCGAGGGTCCCCCCTCGCTGCAGCAAAGACGAGGCAGGAGCCGCCGGCGCGCATAATGCGCATAATGGGAAATCGACGAATGTCGTCGTAAAGCACTGCGGCGATTGCAGTTACAACTCAAATTGCCGCCTGCGAAAAACCTGGCGTTATGCGCTCATGCCAGGTAATCCGCGACCGCCGCATCGAGCCGCCTGCTCGTACAATACAACCTCGCGCTCGACGCGGCCTGGACTCGTGGCGCCGCTGCTGGTTTCGCAACGATTGGAATTCATCTATCGCGGTCTGCTATGTCCGAGCGTCGCCGGGTTCTGCTGATCCAGCTTCCCATCCCGCAGCCGGGAATGAGCCCGGCCGAGGAAAACGTTCCGCTGGCCGCCGGATATTTGAAGCTGCTGGCGCGGCTCCGCGGCCTGGAATCCAGCTACGACATCGAAATCCTGCCGGCGCGGCTTGCCAACCAGCTTTCGGATCAGGGCCTGGCTGCGGAGATTCAGGGCCGCGAAGCGTGGCTCGTCGGCTGGACCTGTTACCTGTGGAACGTTGAGCGGGCGCTCGATGTGTCGCGGCTGGTGAAGCAGGCGCGCCCTGAAGTGCGGATTCTCGTCGGCGGACCGGAAATCACTGCCGACAATGGCTGGGTGCTGGCCCGGCCGGAAGTCGATTTCGCCGCCATCGGAGAAGGGGAGCAGACGTTCTGCGAGCTGCTGGCGGAACTGCTGACCGGCGATATTCCCGCCAGGCCGATTCCCGGGTTGTACGCGTCGCCCGCTCTCGCGCGGACGGTCCGCGGCGACTGGAGCGCGGAGCCCGCCACGCGCGGCGAATTGCCCCCGTTTCGGCGGCCGCTGAGCAAACTCGACGAGATCTCTTCGCCGTACCTCGCCGGCATTCTCGACGCCGCCGACGAGCGGGTGCTGCTGCTCGAGACGCTGCGGGGCTGCGTCTTCAAGTGCAAATTCTGTTATTACCCCAAGAGCTACGACGACTTGTACTTTGCGTCGCGCGAGAAGCTGGTCGCGAATCTGGAGCATGCGCGGCGGCGGGGAGCGCGCGAGGTGGTGCTGCTCGACCCGACCCTCAATCAGCGCCCCGACTTTGAGGGCTTTCTGAAGCTGCTGGCCGAGTGCAATCCGGATCGCCAGTTCACATACTTTGGGGAGCTGCGGGCCGAGGGAATCACCGCCAATATCGCGCGGCATCTGCGGGCCGCGAACTTCACGCGCGTCGAGATCGGGTTGCAATCGACGGATCCACTCGCGCAGCAGCTGATGGACCGCAAGAACAATCTCCAGGCCTTCGAGCGCGGCGTGCGAGCGATGCAGGACGCAGGAATCAGCGTCAAAGTGGATTTGATCATCGGCCTGCCGGGAGATACGCCCGACTCGATCCGCCGCAGCCTCTCCTACCTGCGAGAGAACCGGCTCTCCGACGAGGTGCAGGTTTTCAACCTGGCCGTATTGCCGGGAACGGCGTTTCGGCAAGAGGCCCGCGAGCTGGGGCTCGAGTACCAGTCGCGGCCGCCGTACTACGTCGTGCAGACTCCGACGCTCGACCTGGCCGATCTTTCGCTGCTGATGGAGGAAGCCCAGGAGCTGTTCGAGACGGAGTTCGATCCGCTTCCCGAGCCGGCGATTCCCGACGTGGAACGGGCTGTGGCCCTCGGGGCGCCAGCCAGCGTAGCGCGGATCGACCTGGACGGAGAAAGCTGGTCGGCCGCCGGCTGCACTGCGGCCGAAGGGGGCCTCCCTCGGCCGCCAGAGCGGACGCAGGCCTTCACCCTGTGGCTCCGCGCCGCTGATTTCCGGCAGCATGGCGCAGCGGCGCGCCAGCTGGTCGAGCAGTTGCTCGGCGAGAATCCGCACACGACGCTGCAAGTGATCCTGGAGCCGGGCGACGCGGCGTCCGTAACCGCGGCGTTATTGGCTGAGCTGGAACAGGCCTGCTATCGCCGCACGACCTACCTGGATCGGTTCTATTCCATTCTTCCCGGGCCGCTGAAGGGCTCCAAGCGCCTGCTGGTGCTGCTTGATCCCGCTGAGGCAGCCCGGATGGATCGCCAGGCGATCGACTCGATCGAAGAGTTTGCGGAGATCGTGTGCCCAAGCCCGGTGACCCCGGACGCCCGCTGTGTTGGCTGAGGCCCAAAAAAGTCGCTGCGCCCTAGGTTCGCAAGGAAGCAATCGCGTCGCGAGCGCACTGGATTCCACTCTCGATCGCTCCGTGTACCGACGCCACGTTTCCGGGCCGGCCCTTCACGCCCACGGCTTCGCCGGCAAAGAACAGCGTGTCCATGACGCTTTGGCCGAGCGCCTGGCGGGCGCCAAGATCGGCATCGCTGGGGAACGCCGAATATCCGCTGCGGCTGTAGGGGTCCGTGTGCCAGGCGCGCCACTCGGCGCGGACGAACAGCTCGCGAATCCGCGAATTGCCGAACATATGCACGAGCTGGTTGAGCATCGCTTGCGGCGGATCGGGATGCTGTCCAAAGCGGTCGGCGGCGTCTCCGCCCACGAGGTGCGTCAGCAAATGCCGCTGACCGCGGCGGCGCTCTTGCGAGGCCGGCCAATGCAGCTGCGAGTCGAGCGCGCTGGTCAGGAAAGCCAGGCCTGCGGGCCAGAAGGGCCTGCCGCCCCGCAGCGCGTGGAAGCTCGTGTGCATCTTGAAGGCCTTCCCGGGCAGCAACGACTCCAGCGCCTCCACCTTTGACCGCGGCAGCGGCTCGTCGAACTCGACGTCCCCCTGTTGCAGCACGCCGAGCGGCAAGGTGACGATCGCCGCGCGGGACCGCACCGCCGCGCCGCTGGCATAGCAGGTCACGCGGCCGGGTTCCCACTCGATCCGCTTCACCGGCCGGTTGAGCCGGATGTCGAGGTCGTCCGCTTCCGCGGCGCGGTGCAGCAAGGCGGAGTAGCCCTCGTCGATGCGGTAGTTGGCCTCGAAGCCCGTGACGTCGGGCTCCAGCCAGCCTTCCAGCGTGAGCGACGTCGGCTCCACCGAATGATCGTTCTTGATGAGTTGATCGACATAGCGGCGGGTGACGGCGGAACGCTCGAAGATTTCCGACAGCTCCGGCGTGCCGAGAAATTCGGCCAGCGGCATGGCGCCGCCTCCCGAGCGCCTGCGCCGCTCCGCCAGGCCGCGGATTTCCTGGAGCACCGCCAGCGGCGGCCGCGGCAGGCGATCGTCGGGGACGAGCTGGCCGTCCCACCAGGAATAGGCCGTCCCCGCATGCGGAACCAGGGTCAAGCCGTACTCGGCAGCCAGTTGGTGAACGATGTTGTTGGGGCCGTGCACGAACTCCGCGCCCAGCTCGAGGGGATGCCGGGCCAGCGTGCGGCGCGTGAAAATCCGCCCGCCGATACGATTGCGGGCCTCCAGACCGATGGCGGTCAGGCCTCCGCGGACCAGCTCGCGCAGCGCAAAGACGCCGGCCGCGCCGGCGCCAACCACCACGACGTCGGCACGATCCGGCAGCCGGCGTGAGCGTCGCAGGGCGGCGGTTTCACGCGCTGGTCCCTGGGGCTCTGGCATCGTCGATCAGCGCCGCGCCGCCTTACTTCAAGCCACTGGCAAAAACAAACAGCATTTCGCGGGCGATCTGCCGGCAGCGCTCGTCGTATTTGGCCGCTTCCTCGGGAGTGCCGTCGAAGGCCTTGGGGTCATCGAACGGAAGCGCGATCCGCAGCGCAGCGCCGCGGACCTGCGGGCAGTTCTGGTCGGCTTGCGAGCAGGTCATGACGGCACAGAAATCCGCGGTCGGGTTCGGGCTCTCGCTGTAGACCTTGGAGAAGCACTCCATGGGCGGCGCGTCGTCGTGGAAGCGAACCTGATAGCGCGGGTTCTCGCCGGCCGGCGGCTCGGAAATCATGAACCCGGCCCGCTTCAGGGCATTGACCGCCCGCGGATTGAAGGCAGTCGCTTCCGTGCCGCCGGAAAAGGTCTCCACATTGGCTGCGCCGTAGTGGCTGGCGGCGGTCTGGGCCCAAATCTGCGACAGGTGGCTCCGCCGCGAGTTATGGGTGCAGATGAAGACTAGCCGCGCCGGTTGCCCGGCCTTGATTCGCCCGCGCACGTAGTCGGCGATCTTGCTCAGCTGCTCCTTCCGCTCTTCCGGAATCTCCCCAAACTCCGCAGCCCGAGCCGCGACATATTCGCGCAGCGAATGGTTCAGCCTCACGGACTGGTCCTCCCCAGGCGCGGCAATCAAGGCGATGGAAAACATGAACAGCGACATGATTGCTCCAAAAATTACCCCGGACAGGATTCGAACCTGTGACCCCCGGTTTAGGAAACCGGTGCTCTATCCTCTGAGCTACCGGGGCGGTTTTTCCTTAGCCCTTACTCTGCCTCGATTTACGATTGGCTTGGAGAATTCTCTGGCAGCAAATCGCCGATGCGCCGAGCTGCGCAATACTATCTCGTGCGGAGGGCAATCTCAATGGCACGGAAGGTCCAGGGGCGGAAGCGCGGCAGCAGGAACCTCGGCTTACTGTCATGCTCGCAAGGTATGGTGCGCGAACGACGGGGGAAGGTTCGTTCCGCTCGCGGACGAGCACGGGAACAAACTGGCCGATGAGTACGCTATTTTTGGCGATTGCCTTGCCGCTGCTCATGCTGTCTCTGTATGCGATAATTAGCAGCGACGCCGACCAGATTGACTTTTTGAAGTCGCAGCTCAGCGGCCCCTAGGTTGACTGCATGCGATACAAACTCCGCACGCTCCTGATCCTGCTGGCCATCCTGCCGCCACTGTTGTGGATCGGCTGGACGAAGTACTCGGAGTGGAAGGCGGAGCAGGAGCGACAGCGGGCGCAGCGCGAGCTGGTGCAGCAGCTGGATGGTTTGCAGATCTATTACGGGAATCCGCCGCCCCGGATCACGCCGCCGGCAACGCCGCCAGCTCCAACGCCGACCGATGCTGCGGCTGCACCGGACTCGCCGCCGGAAAAAGCGCCGGCAGTGCCGCAGCGAGAGTAGCTGGCGACGTAGCACCGCCCCCGCCCCGTCCGTTCGCGCTGGCGGGGCGTTTTCGTGCGCGGCTAGAATAGGGGCATGGCAGACGTGGCGACCCAGAACCGGAAGTACAGGCTCAGCGCTACCGAGCTCATGTTGATGGCGTGTTGGATCGGAGCGATAGCTTTGCTCGTGCTGCTGGTGGCCGCTGCCGCCATGCGGCTGGTTCAGCAACGGGCCGCTGCAGGGCGGTTCCAAGAGCGACTGGCCGACGAGCGCATGCTGCGCCAGGCAGCGGAGGTGAAGCTGGCCCAGGCAGCCGCAGCCAAGGCGCGCCTGCAGGCCGCGCAGGCGGAAAAGAGCGCGGTCGTGCAGTCCCGACAGGCGGGGCCAGCGACCGGCACGGATCAGACTAGCCCGCGCTCAGCCAGTGGCCCTCGCGATCCTTGATGCAGCGCCGCCATGTCGCAGCCCATTGGACTTTGCCTGATCGGCGCAGGGGCCATCGCCGAGCGGCATATGCAGGCCTTGGAGCGGCTGGGCGGAGTTTTGCCCAGATGGGTAGTGTCGCGCCCGGCTGAGGCCGCCGGCGACTTTGCCCGCCGCTGGAAATTCGCGCACGTTGGGTCCGAGGTGGGGCCGGCGCTCGCGGATGCAAGCGTGCAGCTGGCGATGATCGCGTCCCCCAGTCCGCTGCACAGCGAACAAGCCGTGCAGGCGCTGCAAGCCGGCAAAGACGCGATCGTCGAGATTCCCGCGGCCATGAGCTGGCCGGACGCGCAGAACCTCGCGCGCGTCGCGGCCGCGGTCGGCCGGCGGGCCTGGATCTGTCACACGCTCCGCTCCACGCCGGCGCTGCGCCTGGTCCGCGAGCGGATTCGCAGCAGCCGGCTGCGCATCACGCATATCGCCGGCTTCTTCGGCATTCCGCGGCGTCGCAACCAGGGCATGGGCGGCATCGGCACGCGCAGCTGGATCGACAACCTGTTGTGGCATCACGGCTGCCACCAGGTGGACGCCGCGCTGTGGGTGCTCGGCCTGCCCGCCGTGACGAGCGTGCAGGCCCTGCTGGGTCCTGCCCATCCGACGCTGGGAATGGCGCTCGACGTGGGAGTGCAGCTGACGACCGCCGGCGGCGAGCTGATCACGCAGTCGCTGAGCTACAACGTCGAGCAAGGCGTTTGGCGGCTGCAGTTCATCGGGCACGAGGATGTGCTGACTTTCCAGGACGGCCGCCTGACGAACGAAGCGGGGCAGGAACTCGTCCCGGAATCGCCCTTGGCGGATCTGACGGTTCAGGACCGCGAGCTGCTGCACGCCTTTCGCAGCGGCGAAAAGTCCGAGTACGACCTGCCGAGCGTGCTGGCCACGATGGAAGTGCTCGGCCGGGCCCAGGAAAGTGCCGATGCCGCGGCTCGCTAAACTATGCCATTCCACTCGCGGTGTTGCGGCCGAGGGCTTCGTACACCTGGCAGTGCCCGGTGTAACCGCGATAAGCCAAAGCGCCGCCGAGCAGCACGAGCGGCAGCCGGAGGGCCGACCCGCGCAGCAAGCCGTATGCCGCGAGCAAGCCACCGCCAATCAGCGAGGCCCAGCGCTCGCGCTCGCCGACGTTGACGTCGCAGCCGCCAGAATTCTGGGCGATCGTTCCGCAAGCAGAGTACCAATTCATGACCGGCTCCTCCTGAAGAAGATAGCAATCGTTGATCCAACGGACTGGGAAAATGCTCGCAAAGTTTGTGCCAGTGCGGGCTTCTGGTCAGAATTGTCGCACCACCGCAGCTCCAAGCTCGTCCTCCATGTCGTATCCCCGCGCGATTGCCCTGACCTCGCTCACCATGCTGGCCTTTGCGGGCAATTCGCTGCTCTGCCGGCTGGCCCTGAAGCAGACCAGCATCGACGCCGCCAGCTTCACGACCATCCGTTTAATCTCGGGCGCCTTGATTCTGGGTCTGGCTGCCCGCATGACTCGCAGCCCAGTTGCCGGCAGCGGCGATTGGCTTTCCGCGGCGGCCCTGTTTGTGTATGCGGCCGCCTTTTCGTTTGCCTACGTCAGCTTGCCCGCCGCCACCGGGGCCTTGCTGCTGTTTGGCGCTGTCCAGGCGACGATGATCGGACGCGGCTTCTGGGCGGGCGAACGGCTGGTGGGCTGGCAAATCGCCGGCTTCCTGATCGCGGTTGGAGGGCTCGTCGGCCTGTTGCTGCCGGGGCTCTCCGCGCCGCCGCTGGTGGGCGCTTTGCTGATGCTGAGCGCCGGCGCAGCCTGGGGCGTCTATTCGCTGCGCGGAAAGGGGGCGGGCGATCCTCTCCGGAAAACGGCCGGCAATTTCCTGCGAGCCGTTCCACTGGCGGCTGCACTGAGCCTAATCGCGGCCGGCAGCGCCTCGCTGGATCAGGCCGGCTTCTGGTACGCGGCCGCGTCGGGCGCGCTGGCTTCTGGAATCGGCTACGCCATCTGGTACACCGTACTGCCGTCGCTTCAGGCGACCACCGCCGCAACCGTGCAGCTCAGCGTTCCCGTCATCGCGTCGTTGGGCGGCATCGTGCTGCTCGGCGAGCCGCTGACCCTGCGCCTGGTCCTGGCTTCGCTGGCCATCCTGGGCGGGATCGCGCTCGTGATTCTCGACAAACAAAGGGCCTGACGACCATGTTGATCCGCATCCCGATCGTGGTCGCACTGCTTTTCGCGGCGGCCGTTGTCCGTGCGCAAGACCAGCCTGGCCGTGAAGCCGACGCGCGGCCGCTGCACCGCATTGCCGCCCGGACGCCGGAAGAGCTGCAAGGCATTTTCAAGTACAGCGGCCAGACGCTGCCGCTGGTCAGCGCGCATCGCGGCGGCCCGCGGAGCGGCTTTCCGGAGAATTGCCTGGCGACGTTCGAGCACACTCTCCAGCACACGTTTGCGATGCTCGAAATCGACCCGCGGTACGCCAAGGACGGCGCGATCGTCGTGCACCACGACGCGATGCTGGACCGTACCACGACGGGCCAGGGTCTCGTCGCGGACAAGACGCTGGCGGAACTGAAGCAGCTCCGCCTGCGCGACGCCGATGGAAAGCCGACGGAGTTCCAGATTCCGACGCTCGACGAAGCGCTGCAGTGGGCCCGCGGCAAGACGATCCTGGTTCTCGATCAGAAGGACGTCCCCGTCGCCGCCCGCGTCCAGAAGGTCGAGGAGCACAAGGCCGAGGCCTACGCGATGCTGATCGTCTACAGCTACAAGGAGGCCCAGGCCTGCTATGCGCTCAACCCGAACGTCATGCTGGAAGTGATGGTTCCCACCCGCGAGAAAGTCGCCGAGTTTGATGCCACGGGCGTTCCCTGGCGGAATGTCGTGGCCTTCGTGGGGCATACGCCGCCGACGGACGCCGCTCTGTATCAGGCGATTCATGAGCGCGGGGCCAGGTGCCTGATGGGCACTTCCCGCAACCTCGACCGGAGGTTCATCCGCGGCGAGGTGACCGACATCAAGCAGCTAGAGCAGGACTATCGGGGGCTGCTGCGGCGCGGTGCGGACCTGATCGAAACGGACATTCCCGCTCCGCTGGGAACCCTGCTCTACGGATCCACAGGTCCGCCAGCGGCCCAGCGGAGTTTCTTTGAAGTGAAATAGAGGAATTTCCGCACAAAATGGAATTTTGTGACGGGGAATTGCGAAGAAAGGCGCTATTACCTAGAGAAGCACTCTGCTCGCTCCTTGGGGCTTGTGGATCACGAATGCAAATCTGGAGGATTCCCGCCCCGCGCGCCCAACACGGGTTCGAGACGGCTGAGCCGTGGTGGACCCACTTCGAAGCGGCGATTTGGATCGGCCTGGTCCTGCTGTTGCTGCTGACTGCCTGCTTGCTGGTGGCCTGCGTCCTCTCGCCCAAAAAGGCGTGATCTGTTCAGCCGCGGCCCAGCCTGCATTCTGGCGTAGCGCTGCCACGTTCTTGGAACTGAGGTGATCGTGCAACTGCCTGAGACTCGCTTCGTCCGCTTTGTTTGCTGGCTGCTGTTGGTGAGCGGCGCGGCGACCGGCGGATTCTTCGCCGGCTACCGCGTCGGCTATCTCGACGGCAACGCGCGATTCGAATCGACCTATAACGGCGTGCGTGTCCGGATGGTGCCGATCGGCGAACCCGCCGCCAACGCACCCCGCTAGATCATCTGGCTGATGGCCGCCATGACCAGCGCCGCCGCCGCCACACCCACGGCCAGCGCAACCAGCATCGTCGCGCTGACCGCCTGGCGATCGGCAAGCTGCTGGGGCTGGCGGCGAAGATGGCTCATGGCGGATAGCTGTTATTCGAAAAAAGACGCCCGGATGGTGAGCGACGAATCGCAGCACCACCGGGCGATCGCTTGGGGGCTAGCGTCAATCTCCGTTCCGGCCATCCTCGTCTCTCATTAATTCCCGGAGGCCACGGTGGAAGTGCCACACTGGCGGAGGATTTTTGGGCTGGGATAGAATCGAGGGCGTAAAAAGGGCCCGCATTATGCGATTTATCTTTGGCATCGCCGTGCTAATGGCGTCATTCCAGGCAGAAGCGCCGCTAGCGGAATCGCAAAAAATCGAGGCGCTCATTCGCCACGTCGAGCAACTAAAGGATGCCAAGTTCGTCCGCAACGGCGTCGAATACGATGCGCCGGCCGCCGGCCAGTTCCTCCGCGGCAAATGGAAGACGCAGGAGGCCGAGATCAAGACCGCCAAGGACTTCATCGACAAGGTCGCCAGTGTCTCCTCCACCAGCGGCAAGCCGTACCTCATCCAGTTGGCCGACGGCCGCGAGGTGAAGAGCGGCGAGTACCTGGCCGGCGAGCTCAAGAAGCTCGAAAGCGCCGGCAAGTAGGCCCCTTCTGCCGGAAGGGGCCTTCAGGGAAGCGCAGCGACCTGGAGCGCTCCCGAGAATTGGACGCACCGCGCCGCCCAGGTTCCGCCCGGCAGGCGGGACCTACAGTAGGCCGAACATGCGCTACCCTGACCTCCGCTCCCTCTCTCTTTGGAAGAAAGCCGGGGTGAGGATCTGAAGTCGCAGCGCGCCCTCACCCTAACCCTCTCCAATAGGATGAGGAATGAGCAGGCTACTTGCGATTCAGTGACGACAGCGACCCCGGCTGCCGGAACAGTTGCTCGATCTCCGCGGCCGAGAGCGGCCGGCCGAAGACGGCCAGCTCGTCCAAGAGGCCGATGTAGCCGACGGCAACGTAGATGCCGGCCTGGTCCAGGTTCCAATTCATGGCGATGGCCCGGTCACGCACGCCTCCGATCCGCCGGCCGTCGATGTAAAGGTCGGCCTCGGCGTCGGCCTTGGCAGTGTCGAAATTCCGCCAGTTCAGGAGGACGTGATGCCACTGGCCCACCTTGAAGCCGACCGCCTTCACGGGAACGAGCGGCGCGCCGGGATCGCTCTCCTTGATCGGCTGCCCGCCCGCTGGCACCGCGGGGAAAGCCCCCATCCGCGCGTCGCGGGGCGAAGCGTCGTTGAAGTCGAACCACAGGCCGCCGTTGTTTGCTCCCTTCTCGGTGATTTGCAGCGGGTCGCAGAAGCGGGTCTTCAGCAGCGTGTTGGGATCGGTATTCAGCCAGAATGAAGCCGCGCCGCCCCAGCCGCCGGGTTTGAAGCCGATGTTGCCCTTGGCCGGAAAGTAGATGCGTCCATTGCGGGGCAGCACATCCGTCGGCGAGAGCGCTCCGCCGTGAATTCCCTTGCCGCGAGCAATCGTAAAGACCTTCTCATCCACGCCGGGCTGAAAGACGAACTTGCCGGCCTCGGTCTCGTGGTTCATGCGCGTCCCGGGCGACAGTTCCCCGCCGCCAAAGTCGCCGGCGACCTTCTCGTCGAACGAGGCGTAGAACGTCACCGCCTGGCGAAGCTGGCTCATGGGCGTCTCCTGAGCGCCGGCCAAGCTGAGCGCCACCGGCAATGGCAACAGGGCAAGGGCGATCGGCAAAACGCGATGAATCATACAGATGTCCTAGCGTGGGTGAGGGCCTCGTTGCGGTGGGCGACGATTGAGCCACCACTCGCGAGGCTCGAGGGGACCGCCCGGGTTGTCGCTCAAATACTGCAGGCGAATCTGCAGGTCATAAACGCGGTGGTACCGCCGCCAAGGATTGGTCTTCAGGCAGCGCATGCAAACCGACTCGACCCGAGGTGTCACGTCCGGATTCAGGGCGGATGGCGGGGCGAACTCGCCCGCGTCGATCCGCTCGCGCACTTCGCCTGCGGTTGTTCCAGCAAACGGCAGCCGCCCGGTTAGCAGCTCGTACAGAACGATACCCAGGCCGTAGATATCGGTATAAGGGCGCACCTCGGCATGCGGGTTTTCCAGCAGCTCCGGCGCCAGGCATGCCACCGCGGCCGGATCGTCGTCGCCCGCGGGAGCAGAGCCTTGAAACAACCCGCCGGTGAGCCGCAGGTCGCTGAGCCGGGCGATCCCGTCGGCGGCGAGAAGTACGTTGCTGGATTTCAGGTTCCCGTGGACCACTCCTTGCCGATGAAGGTAGCCGACGATTTCCGCCAACTGCGCGACCAGTTGCAGCGCCTGTTTGAGCGGGCCGGGCCGGTCCTGACCGGCCAGCCGATCGGCCAGGCTGCCCTGCGGGACGTAATCCATGGAAACATAGGCCGCGCCGTCCCACCACCCGGCACGCTGGACCCCAGCGAGCTGCGGGTGCGCGAGTGCCG
Organism: Pirellulaceae bacterium; assembly: GCA_035649715.1. Lineage (GTDB taxonomy): Bacteria > Planctomycetota > Planctomycetia > Pirellulales > Pirellulaceae > CAYLLN01. The sequence goes on along the minus strand of DASRJB010000581.1, from coordinate 3,981 downwards.
ACCAGAGATCCGCGCCGCGATTCAGCCGGTCCCGCCATTGATCCTCGGTGCAGATCCCGGCGTCATAGACCTTGAGCGCGACGGTCTGCTGCGGCGAACCGTACAGGGCCCGCCAGACGGTGCTTCGCGGTCCGGTGCCGATTCTCTCCACCAGCGTGTAGCCGTCTTGCAGGGCACGGCGGGCCAGGCGCTCACCGTCGCTCAAGGGCACAGCGGCCACGGGCTGAGAAGTCAGAAAGCGATTCAAATCGGCGGCCAGGTCGCCGGCGCTGGAATACCGCCGCTCCGGTTCCTTCTCCAGGCACTTGAGGCAGATCGCCTCCAGGTCGCGCGGGACGGCGGAGTTGAGCCTCGTCGGCGGCTGCGGCTCGTCGTGCAGCACTTGCAGCAGCGTCTGGTTCCAGGTTTCGGCCTGAAAGGGCGGCCGCCCGGTGAGCAGCTCGTACAGAATCGCGCCGAGGGCATAGATGTCGGTCGCCGGGCCAATCGCGCCGACGCGGCCGGCCGCCTGCTCGGGAGCCATGTAGCTGGCCGTGCCGAGGATCACTCCGGGCTGTGTCCAGGCGGTGCTCTCACCGTCGAGCCGTTTGGCAAGGCCGAAGTCCGTGATTTTCAAGCAGCCAGGGGCCAGGAGCCAGGAACCAGGAGCCAGTGGCCAGGAGCCGGAGTCCACTGGCTCCTGGCTACTGGTTCCTGGCCACTGGTCCGCTGCAACGAGGATGTTCGCCGGCTTCAAATCGCGGTGGACGATGTTCTGCGCATGCGCGTGCTCGATCGCTTGCGCGAGCTTGTGGACCAGCCCGGCCGCGAGCCGGCTCTCCAGCGATCCTTGCGGCAGCAGCTTCTCCAGGCTGCCGCCCTCTACGAGCTCCATCGCGAAATAGGGCAGGCCGCCGTGCTCTGCGACTTCGTAGATCTGCACGATGTGCGGGTGCTGCATCCGGGCCGCTGCTTCGGCCTCGATCCAGAACCGGGCCCGGTCCTGCGGTCCGGCCAGCGCGCCGTCGCGGATCAACTTGAGCGCCACCAGCCGCTGCGAGCTCGCCTGCCGAGCCCGATAGACGACGCCCATTCCTCCGCGGCCCAGCTCCGCCAGGACTTCGTAGCCGCGAACCGTCGGCAGCTCCGCCGGCGATTGCCCCGGCAGCTCAGCCCAGCCGACGGTCTCTTGGCGATGGATCATCGCGTCCCTCGCTCGCGCATCGCAATTAGTGTAAGGCGAGAAGTCGGCCGTTGGCTCTCGCCAGAAAATATAACCAAAACTCCTCTCCGCAGACTTTTTGGCGGCCCCCCGTGGAGTCGCTCGCACGTCACAACTGCCGCTCGACAACCACTTTATGTTTATTTGTATACATTGCGGCCAGGATAGGGTTTGAAGGGTTTGAAGACTTAGTGGAGAGTTTCTGTTATACCCGTCGCCGGCCGCTTGCGGCGGATGAACGGCCGCTGCGCTTCCAGCCGCGCTGGATCACGGGCGCGGTTTAGGCAATCGCCAAGTCGCTGCAGCAACCACGCGGGCTCCGTCGCTCCCGACCGCCGGCCATCCGCGATCGCCAGCTCCACCTCGTAGGGACCTGGCCCTCGTCACGCGAGGGTCCTCGTTTTGCGCTTTCGCGCTCCTGCTTCGGCTCGGCACGGCGTGATCGCAGCAAGCTGTCCGGCGTCAGGGCGTATTGAATCATCAGTACACAATGCGATGCATTATACACGCAAGGGGCGGCTCTCGGCTGCCTGGGGCCCATTTTCGGCCGCCAGCACCGGTCACAAGTCCCGTCTCCACTTTGGCTTGCAACAATTCTTCAGAAAATGGCCGGCGGCGACGGCTTTCTCTAGAAACCGACTGGCATTTGCGGTTTTCTCTGCAATGAGGGCCAATTCCAGCCAATTCCAAATGGGGGGATGACCGTCCCGTCTAGACGTCTCCCAGATCGGCCAGCCGCTGATCGGCGTCGCCAAACCGCTCCAGCCGCACGCCCAGGCGGTCCAGCAGCGAGAGGTACAGGCTGCACGCGCGGCGATTGGCGTCGCCGCGACCCTGATAGTCGAGCACGCGGCCGGTTTGCAGCGTGCCACCGCCTTTGCCGGCGAGCAGGATCGGCATCTGGTCGGCCGAGTGGCGGTCGCCGTCAAACAGGTTCGAGCAGCACATCAGGAGCGAATGGTCGAGCAGCGTGCCGTCGCCCTCCTGAATCTTCTTCAGCCGCGACAGCAAATACGCGAACTGGCTGACGTGGAACTGGTTCGTCTTCAGGTACATCGCCTCGCGGTCGGGCTCGCGGCCGTTGTGCGTCAGGTCCAAATGCAGGCTGCCCTGCACGCCCTCCAGGAAGCCGAAGTTCATCTGCGACAGGTCGTTGTTGAGCATGCAGGTCGCGATGCGGGTCTTGTCCATCTGGAACGCCAGCACGATCAGGTCGAGCATCAGCCGCATGTGCGTGGGGAAATCCTGCGGCAATTGCTCGCCGGGCCGCGGCAGGTCGGGTTTGGCCAGCGTGGGCCGCCAGCCTTCCAGGCGGCCGTCGTCGGCAGCGCGGTCGATCCGCTGCTCGATGTCGCGGATCGATTCGAGGTATTCGTCGAGCTTGACGCGGTCGGCGCCCGTGATTTTCGGCCGCAGATCGCGGGCGTCGGCCAGCACCTGGTCGAGGATGCTCTTGTCGAGCTGCCGGCCCTGACCGCCGACGAGCAAGTCATAGACCCGCGAGGGATAGATCTCCTTCGTGGCCGGCTTCGTTTCCGAGGTCCACGAGATGCACGAGCCGTAGAGCATCGACAGACCGTCTTCCAGGCGCAATTCGGTCGGTTCGATGCCGAGCACGAGGCTGGGCACGGCGGTGCGGCCGCCGATCCGCTGGGCCAGCAGCTGGTCCATGGTGCGGCCGACGCGGATGTCTCCCTGGTCCGTGCTGACCCAGGCTCCGGAAAGCAGATTGGGGCTGCGGCCCAAATGGACGCTCTTGTGCCGCACGGCCTGCTCGTTAAAGAGGCCCCGCAGAAAGACGATGTCTTCCCGGTGCGGCTGCATCGGCGCCAGGCCCGGCCCGATTTGCATCTCGCCTCCGCTGCCCTTGGCCCACCAGTGCTCCGGTTCGACGCCGTTGGAGAAGAAGAGACACAAGAATCGCACGGGCGGCTGGTTCGGCCCGCCGGCCGTTGCCGCCACGCGTTTGCCCGTGTCGTCAGCCCGAGCCGGCAGCGACTCCAGCCAGGGCAGCGCCAGCGCGAGGCCGCCTGCCCCGCGCAGGAATCCGCGGCGCGACAACCGGTGATCGTGAGTGTGCGCCATGGCTACGGCCTGCGGTTGCGAAATTGCTGGCTGGTAACGATGTGAACGACGAGCGCCGAAAAGCCGCGGCCCTCGTCGAGATCGGCCTGCATCTGCGCGAGCAGCGGGCGATCGGAGGCCAGCTCGGTCCGGCCGAGGGCAAACCCGAGCAGCTTGCTGCTCAGGTTCTTATGAAATTGCGGCTGCTGGCCGCGGAGATACTGCCGCAGGCTGTCCAGGCCGTCGATTTTCGTGCCGTCATTCAGGATGCCGGTGGGATCGATCGGTTTGCCGTCGCGATAGGTCTCGCGCCAGCGGCCGAGCGGGTCGTAGTGTTCCAGCGCGAATCCCAGCGGGTCGATCCGCGAGTGGCAACTGACGCACGAGGCCGCGGTGCGATGCTTCTCCAGCCGCTGGCGAACGGTCAATTCGTCGGCGAGCGTTTCCTCGGCGGGAATCGAGCCGGCGTCGGCAGGCGGCGGCGGAACGGGCGTGCCCAGCACGCGGCGGAGCAGCCAGTCGCCGCGCTTGACGGCGCTGGTCCGCAGCGGCGCGGAGGTGACGCTCAGCACCGCGCCCATGCCCAGGATGCCGCCGCGGTGCTGACCGCTGACATCGGCGATGCGAACGGTGCGATCGGCGGGAACATCGGCAGGCGCCAGCCCGTAGTGCCGGGCCAGCAACTGGTTCACGAATGTGTAATCGCCAAACAGGAT
>DASRJB010000580.1:0-3890 GCA_035649715.1 Pirellulaceae bacterium | reverse complement strand
CGATCATCGTCCGCTACCTGGAGCACATCGAGTCCTGCTCGCTGACGTTCGTCAAGGACGTCCCGAACTACGTCTGGAACAATCCGCCGGCGGCGAACTACATCGACGAGCTGGTCGCCGCCAAGCTGCGGCAGCTGCAGTATCAGCCCGCCGGCGTGTGCAGCGACGAGGAATTCCTGCGGCGCGTCTATCTCGACGTCATCGGCCAACTGCCGACGCTGGCCGAGACCAAGGAGTTTCTGGCGGACACCGCTGAGAACAAGCGGGCGAAGCTGGTCGATCGGCTGCTCGAGCGGCCTGAGCACGCCCGCTTCTTCGCCCTCAAGTGGGGCGACCTGCTGCGGCTGACGAGCAATCAGATCGGCAACAGCGGCGTCTTCAAGTATCACCGCTGGGTCGAGCGCGCCTTTGTGACGAACATGCCGTACGACAAGTTTGCCCGCGAGCTGATCTCGTCCAGTGGCAGCACGCTCGACAATCCGGCTGCCAATTTCTACCGCACAGCGACCGACACGCAGGACAGCGTCGAATCGATCTCGCAGATCTTCCTCGGCGCGCGGCTGCAGTGCGCCAAGTGCCACAATCATCCGTTCGAGCGCTGGACGCAGGACAACTATTACGGCATGGCGGCCTTCTTCAACCGCGTGCAGCGGAAAAAGTCGCCCCGCGGCGACGAGCTGCTGATCTATGTCGCCGCCAGCGGTGAAGTCACGCAGCCGCGGACCGGCAAGCAGATGAAGCCCTGGCTGCCGGGCAAGGGCGAGATCGATCCGCCGGCCGGCAGCGACCGCCGCGGGCCGTTCGTCGAGTGGCTGACTTCCAAGGACAACCTTTTGTTCGCCAAGGTCGAGGCCAACCGCCTGTGGAGCTTCGTGCTGGGCCGCGGCATCGTCGATCCGCCCGATGATTTCCGCGACAGCAATCCGCCCAGCAACGCCGCGCTGCTCGACGCCCTGACCCGCGACTTCATCGACCACGGGTTTGACCGCAACCATCTGCTCCGCACGATCCTCAATAGCCGCACCTATCAGGCCGATTTCCGGCCCGGCGAATTCAACAAGGACGAGACGAAGTATTTTTCGCACTATCAGCCGCGGCTGCTCTCGGCCGCGCAGTTGCTCGACGGCATTTGCGCGTTCACCGACCTGCCCGAGAAGTTCGCCGGCCTGCCGGAGGGGACGAAGGCCATCGGCATTCCCGCGCCGGACATTGTGAAGCACGACTTCCTTAAGATTTTCGGGCAGCCCGAGCGGACGACCGTTTGTGCCTGCGAGCGGGCCGGCGATTCGAACCTGGGGATGGCCATCCAGTTCTTCAACGGGCCGCTGATCTACGGCAAGCTCAAGGACGCGAACAACCGCTTCCGCAAGCTGCTCGCCGCCGGCAAGCCGCACGACGAGATCATCACCGAGCTGTACCTCGCCGCCGTCTGCCGCCAGCCGACCGCGAAGGAGTTGGAGGCCAGCCGGGCCCACATCGCCGCCAAAGGCGATGCCGCCGTCGCGTTCGAAGACATCGCCTGGGCGATCCTGAACACCAACGAGTTCCTGTTCCAGCACTAAAGTGGGGCAGACATTCTTGTCTGCCGAGTAAGAACATGCACAGTCTCGTTCCTGGTTCCCAAGCTCTGCTTGGGAACCCACGTCTCGGAAGCTCTGCTTCCACTTCTCGAAGCAGAGCTTCGGTGCTTGCGTTCCCAAGCGGAGCTTGCGAACGAGTGGCCGTGTGTCTGCTGCTGCTCTCGCTGGCGAAAGCGGCACTGGCCGAAGCTCCCAGCTTCAAGGGCGACATCGCTCCGCTGCTGCTCGGCAACTGCCTGGCCTGCCACGGGCCGAAGAAAGCCGAGGGGGGCTACCGCATCGATACGTACGAACGGGTGATCGCCGCGGGCGATTCGACCTCGCCCGGGTTCCATGCTAAGGACCTGGAGGGCAGCGAGGCTTTTCGGCGAATCACCTCGACCGACGTCAAGGAGCGGATGCCCTTTGAAGGCGACCCGCTGACCGCGGAGCAGATCGCCCTTTTGAAGAAGTGGATCGAGGAGGGCGCGCCGTTCGACGGGCCCGATCCGAAAGCGCCGCTGGCCTCGTACATTCCTCCGCCGACACATCCGGCTGCCCCCGAATCCTACCGCGCCACGATGCCGATCACCGCCGTCGAGTTCAGCCCCGACGGATCGCAGCTTCTCGTCGGCGGCTATCACGAAGTCACCGTCTGGAACCCGGCCGACGGCAAGCTGATCCGCCGGATCGCCAACGTCGGCCAGCGGACCTATGCGATCCGCTTCAGCCCCGACGGGCAGCTGCTGGCTGTCGCCTGCGGCGCGCCCGGCAAGCTCGGCGAAGTGCGATTGTTCAGACCCGACAGCGGCGAGCTGGTGAAGGTGCTCGGCCTGACGAGCGACGTGGTATTCGACTGCGCGTTCAACCCGGCAGGCGACCGGCTGGCGACCGCGGCCGCCGACGGCGCGGTGCGGGTGTTTGAAGTGGCCAGCGGCCAGGAGCAGCTCACGATCACCAGCCACAGCGACTGGGTCTTTTGCACGGCCTTCAGCGCCGACGGCTCGCAGCTCGCCACCGGCAGCCGCGACAAGACAGCGAAAGTCTTCGACGCCAAGACGGGCGAGCTATTGATCACGTTCAACGGCCACAACCAGCCGGTGCGGGGCGTGCTGTTTCACCCCGAAGGGAAAGAGGTCTATTCGGCGGGCAGCGACAATAAGCTGCAGCGGTGGAACATCGCCGAGGGCAAGAAGGCGGCGGAGGCGGGCTTCGGCGGCGAGGCCTACAAGCTGACGGCTGCCGGCGAATTCTTCCTGGCCGAAGCCGCCGACAACAAGGTCCGCCAGTTCAACGCCAAGGACCAGAAGCAGATTCGCGAGTTCACCGGCCCCAAGGATTGGGTCCTTTGCACCGCCTGGCACGCCGGAACCAAGCGGCTGGCCGGAGGCACTTTCGACGGCCAGGTCTTCGTCTGGAACGCCGACGACGGTGCTGTCGTCACGTCATTTTACGCGGCTCCCGGCTACCAGCCGCAGGAGGGGAAGTAGCCGAATCAAACACTGCATACTGCCCCTTAAAATGCATAGATTTGCATAATCTGCATTTCGGCGAATGGGCGTAACCTGTTTCGCAGATTGGCTTTGCGACGCAAATTGGCGCCAGAAAAATGTCGCGAGTATGCATGCATGGGCCTGAGGAGCCGAAAGCCTGGATCGAGAACGGTTAGTTGGAGATCGTTCAACGATAAAACGACCTTGATGGATCGCGGCACGCGGAGCGAGCGATATGAACCGGCGATGGCCAACATGGGGGATAGTCGCCGTCACCATCTCGGCAGGGTGGCTCAGCGCCGCCGAGCCAGCCAAGGACGATATCGAGTTCTTCGAGAAGAAGATCCGGCCGGTGCTGGTGGAGCACTGCTATAAGTGCCATTCGGAGAAAGCGGAAAAGCTGCAAGGCAAGCTGCTGCTCGACAGCCGCGAGGCGGCCCGCAAGGGCGGCGAGAGCGGCGCAGCGGTCGTACCAGGCGATCCCGACGGCAGCCTGCTGGTGCAAGCGCTGCGGTTCGAGAATTTCGAAATGCCTCCCGGCGGCAAGCTCCCGGCGGAGGTGATCGCCGACTTCGAGCGCTGGATCAGCCGGGGCGCGGCCGACCCGCGCGATGGCTCGGGCCTGCCGGCGGCCGCGCCGATCACGATCGACTTCGCCAAAGGCCGGCAGTTCTGGTCGTTCCAGCCGCCACAGCCGCATACTGCCCCGCCGGTGGCGAACGAGACATGGTCGCGGCGGAAGATCGACGGGTTCCTCCTCGCGCCGCTGGAACAATCGGGGCTCGAGCCGGCGAGCGAGGCCGACCGCCGGACCTGGCTGCGGCGCGTCACCTTTGAC
>DASRJB010000579.1:0-6056 GCA_035649715.1 Pirellulaceae bacterium | reverse complement strand
AGACGTTGAACTTGGTGTGCAGGTCGAAGCTGACGGAGCTGGAGGCGACCTCGGCAACCAATTCGGGCGCTCCCTCAATGTAATCGTCTTCACTCACCTTCACCTGGCCGCCGCACATCGGTTCGATGAGCAGCATGGCATCCGGCTGCGGTTCGTTGTCCATGTCGAGCCGCGCCGTGGTGTTGTCGCCTACCTCGCACCCCGGGGTGGCAGCCCGGTAATTGCCGAGCCAGGTCACCAGGTGGCTCTGCGGCGTACCGTGGCGATAAAAACGAACCGGCGAGGGCATATAGACGACTCCTTCGATCAACTCCGCCTTCTTCAAATGGGGCATCGCCTCGTAGCGCCGCTCGAACTCATCGCGCGTGAGCCGATCTCCCGGCTCCAGCGGCGGAATCGGCGCGGGCGGCATACGCCCGCTCGCATCGTTCAGGGCCGGCTTCATGGCTGCTCCTTCCCGGATTCGTCCTACGGCTCTATTCTACCCTGGAAACGCCAGTTCTTGCGACCGCGGGCTGCGATGCGTCCGCTCATCACACTGACGACCGATTTCGGACCGAGCAGCCCCTACGTCGCGCAGATGAAGGGCGTCATCCTCTCGCTGTGCCGCGAGGTCGATCTCGTCGATATTACGCACGCGATCGGGCCGCAGAATGTGCGGGAAGGGGCAGTCGTTTTGGCCGATGCGACGCCGCGGTTTCCGGCGGGGGCGATCCACGTGGCCGTCGTCGATCCCGGGGTGGGCACGGCGCGGCGGCTGGTGTATGCCGAGATTGGAGTGCAGCGCTACCTCGCGCCGGACAACGGCCTATTGAGCTTTCTCGCCAGCCGCGAGCCCCCGCGGCAAATCGTCGTTCTGGAAAACGCCCAGTTCTGGCTGCCGCAGCCCTCGCGCACGTTCCACGGCCGGGACATCCTCTCGCCGGTCGCGGCGCATCTGGCCGGCGGCCTCGATCCGGTCGAGCTCGGGCCGCCGCTGGATCAGATCGAAATGCTCCCCTGGCCGCGGCCGGTGAAATCGGGCGAGACGATCAGCGGCGAAGTGCTGTACGTCGATTCGTTCGGCAATCTGATCACGAACCTCGGCCTGGACGATATTGCCGCACTCGGGACATCCGCGACCGTCGTGGAGTGCCGCGGCCGATCGATCGAGAGTGTCGTTCCCACCTATGGCGCAGCGGCGGAGGGCGAGCTGATCGCGCTGTTCGACTCCCAAGGCCGACTGGAGATCGCCATCGCTGGCGCTAGCGCTGCTCGTACGCTGGGCGTGCGGGTTGGAGAGCCCGTGATCGTGCGACTCAAGACGCCGGATACCAGCCAGAATTCGGAGGATTGGCGCGAGATTTGATGGCGATTCAACCGAAGTCAAAAGGGTTGGCCTTGCCCCAGGCAATCCTTACAATGCGGCTCGCGATTCACTCCGACACGGACGGGAGCTTCCGCCTTGCCGGGCCAGCTTCAAGGAAAGATCGTCGCCTACAGCGAGTCGGGCAATCTCGTTTCCGACATCGCCGGCGATCAGCTGGCCGGCGTTCCTCGCGGCGAGGAAGTGACGGTCACCTGCGACGAGCACCAGACCGTCGGCATCTATCCGGCCGATCATCCCGAAGAGCCGTTCACGCTGCTGGCGATCCTCGGGCCCAGCGGCTGCCTGGAGCTGACGATCGTCGGCGAAAGCGCCAAGGCGATGCTCGGCGTGCGGCTGGGCGAGGCGATCGTCGTCAAATGGTGAGCGCCGACGAGCTGAAACTTTGGGACCGCAGGCACGTCTGGCACGCGTTCACCCAGATGGCGGAGTACGAGCCGCTGCTCATCGAGCGGGCCAGCGGCTGCACGCTCGTCGATACGGGCGGCCGCGAATATATCGACGGCGTGAGCAGCCTGTGGTGCAACGTACATGGGCACCGGCATCCGCGGCTCGACGCGGCGATTCGCGAGCAACTCGACAAGGTGGCCCATGTGACGTCGCTGGGCCTGGGCAATCCGACGACGGCCCGGCTGGCCCGGCGGCTGGCGGAGATCGCGCCGCGGGGGCTGACGCACGTGTTCTTCTCCGACAGCGGCGCGACGGCGGTCGAGGTCGCCCTCAAGATGGCGTTTCAGTACTGGCGGCAGTGTCGCGAGCCGCAGCCGCGGCGAACGAAGTACCTGTGCTTCGACGACGCCTATCACGGGGACACGATCGGCAGCGTCAGTTTGGGCGGCGTCTCACGGTTCTCGGAGATGTTTCAGCCACTGCTGTTCGAGGTGGTGCGGCTGCCGAGCCCCGGGATGTATCGCCTGCCGCCCGGAGTGACGCGCGAGACGGCCTGCGGCTATTACCTGGGTTTGCTGGAACAATCGCTCGAGGAGCACGGCCAGACGCTGGCCGCGGTGGTGATCGAGCCGCTGGTGCAGGCGGCGGCGGGCATGGTGACGCATCCGCCGGGATTTCTGCGGGGCGTGCGCGAGTTGACGCAGCGGCACGGCGTGCTGCTGATTGCCGACGAAGTAGCCGTCGGCATGGGCAAGACGGGCCGGATGTTCGCCTGCGAGCACGAGGAAGTCGTGCCGGACTTGTTGTGCATTGCCAAAGGGCTGACCGGCGGCTACCTGCCCGTCGCAGCGACGCTGGCCAATGACGAGATCTACGGCGCGTTCCTCGGCCGCTACGAAGAATCGAAGACGTTCTTTCACGGACACACCTACGGCGGCAATCCGCTCGGCGCGGCGGTCGCCCTGGCGACGCTCGAAGTCTTCGCAGAGGAGCGCACGCTGGAGAATCTGCCGCCGAAGGTCTCGCGGCTGGCCGATCATCTCAGTCGCATCGCGAAACTGCCGCACGTGGGCGACGTGCGGCAACAAGGAATGATGGCGGGGATCGAGCTGGTCCGAGACCGCAATACGAAAGAGCCGTATCCCTGGGCGGAAAAGCGCGGCATCCGCGTCTGCCAGCACGCTCGCAGCGAAGGCGTGTGGCTCCGCCCCTTGGGCAACGTGGTCGTCGTCATGCCGGCGCTGGCGATCTCGCTCGCGCAAATCGACCGCATCTGCGGGGCCGTCGAGCGCGGCATCGCCGCGACCACCGCCGATTAGCCTTGCTCGCCGGACTGGATTGCACCGACTTCGTACCAGACGCGGATGAACTGGTGCCAGAAGTTGACGCTGTCGCCGGCGCCCAGCGACGGATCGCGCGAGCCCTCTTCGAACCGGCTCCAGATGTTGGGCAGCACGACCGTCTCGACGCTGACGACGCGGATTTCGTTCTCCTTGATCCAGCGGTTCGCGTCGACCAGCGCCGCGTCGAACGATTCGTGCTCGGCAGGCGAGAAGAACACCGCCGGCTTGGTCTGCTGCGGGACGAAGTCGTGGTAGCGGAGCATGGGGGGGAGGAGTGAGTGGTGAGTAGTGAGTGGTATTCTTCCAGTTTAACACCACTCACCACTCACCACTCACTGCCTATTCACTCACCCCGATACAGCCCTTGAGCCTCAATATACTTTTCCACCGCCCGCGGCGTCCGGAAACGCAGGCTGCGGCCTGCGGCGACGCGCTGGCGCAGGTCGGTGCTGGAGAGGTCCATCAGCGGCATCTGGACCTGTGCCGCGCGGATCTCCTCGAGCCGCTCGGGCGCAACCAGCGGCGCGAGCACCGACAGGTCGGGCGCGGCTGCACCGCCGCGGTGGACGATGACGGGCAGCGCCAGGTTGCAGATCCGCTCCGGCTCCCGCCAGCTGGGCAGGTCCAGCAGCGAATCGGCGCCGAGGAGCAGAAACAAGCTCGCCTGCGGCTGCTCCGTCGCGATCGCTGCCAGCGTCTCGACCGTGTAGCTGACGCCGCCGCGGTCGATCTCCAGGCTGCACGCCCGCAGGTGCTCGTTGCCGGCCAGGGCCAGCTCCAGCATCTCCAGCCGGGCCTTCCCCGAGGCCCGCTCGCGCGACTGCTTGTGGGGCGGCACCGCCGCGGGAATCAGCCAGACCTCGTCCAGCCGCAGTTGCTCCCGGCAGCACTCGGCCAGGAGCAAGTGGGCGTAGTGCACCGGGTCGAACGAGCCGCCGTAGATTGCCAGACGCATACAGTAATCAGTTCACCGCGGCAGGTAAGCACGATCAATCCGTGCTGATTATAACCCCGCGGCTCTCGCCCTGCGGTAACGATTGGAACGGCAGACGACTGGGAGTTTTATCCACCCGCGGCCATTGGACGATGACTAGAGCTGTGCAGGGAAGGCGTCAAGCGAGGGACAAGGGACGGCATATGGGCGTCGGACGCGGCACGGGGCGGCTGATTCTTTCGGTGGATCTGGAACTGGACCTGGCGCACCACGAACCGGATCAGCGCCGGCTCGATGAGGTGCGGAAGCGGCTGGTCGATTTCACCCGGACGCTCCGCCTGCCGGCGACGTGGGCCGTCGCCGATCCGGTATTGTCCGCAGCCACGGAATCGATCCTGGCCGCCGGCGTCGGGCACGAGATTGCCGTGCTGGGCGAGCGGGCCTGGCTGGGCAGGGGCTGCGGCCGCGTGCGGCTGGAGCGGGAGCTGGCGCGCCGGTTCGAAAACGCCCGCCGGGCCGGAATCGCCGTCAGCACCCTTGCCTTGCGAAACGTCGAGCAGGTCTTGGACCTCGATTTGCTGCTGGATCACGGAGTCACGGCGGTTCGCGGTCCAGCCGTTGAATCTCGCCAAGCGGCCCGCAAACTAGCCGCGCCGCCGATCCGGTACGGGATCTGGCAGCCGCCGGCCGCCTGGAAGATTCCGCCGCAGTCCGCGTGGTGGACTCCCTCCGGATGGCTCATCCGCCGCGAAATCCGCCGGGCCATACGCCAGCAGACCATCCTCCATCTGGAGATCGACGCGCCGCGCCTGGTCAGTGCGCCGGATCAGGCGATGACGCTGGTGACGGCTGTGCTGGCCTATGCCGCCGCCCGGCGAGACGCCGGCCAGCTCGAAGTGCTAACGATCGGCCAGGTCGCCAGGCAAGCCCTCGCCGAGCGAACCAGCGCGCCGAGCCGATCGATCTTGCGGCCGGCGGCCTGACTACGCCTGCTCCCGCAGCGTGAACCAGCTGATGGCGCCCAATACGACCGCCGCAATCAGCAGGCCAATGTCCATGAAGATGCTCGCCCGCTTGAACGGCAGCCCGATGATCAAATCGGCGGCAAACAGCAGGATGATGAGGATGGCAACGGCGATCCCCGACATGCACAGGGCCTTTGGCATTCCCATCATCCTCGAGGTGCTTAACTCAAGCATGTCAACACAAATGTTTGCAGTGCTAGTATAATTCGGGCTGATTCGAAGTCACGCCCGCCGCTGGCCTGCGGCTCGATCTCCCACGAGTCCGTGTCTGCCGAATTTGCCGATAAATCCGGCGTGGACGGCGTCCTCGCCCGCTTCCGCGCGGCGATGCCGATCGCCTCGCGAGTGGCCTATTTTGACCACGCGGCCGTCGCTCCGCTACCCGAGAGCGCGCGAGATGCCATCCGCGGCTGGCTTGACCAGGCGACCGAAGAGGGCGATCCAATCTGGACTCAGTGGGCCCGCCGGCTGGAGGAAGTCCGGCAGGCCGCCGCCGGGTTAATCAACGCGCAGCCGGCGGAGATCGCTTTGGTCCCCAACACCACGAGCGGCATTGGCCTGGTCGCCGAGGGGCTTCCCTGGCAAAGGGGTGATAACGCCGTCACTCTGGAGAATGAGTTCCCCTCGAACCAATACCCTTGGATGAACCTCGCTTCGCGCGGCGTGGAAGTCCGCCGAGTGCCCGCGCCGGGCGGCGCCCTCGACCTGAACCGGCTCGAGGAAGCCTGCGACGCACGGACGCGGATCGTGTCAATCAGCTGGGTGGGCTACGCCACGGGCTGGCGAATTGACCCCGCGGAGGTTGCCGCGATTTGCCAGCGCCGCGGCTGCCTGTTCTTTCTCGACGCGATCCAGGGGCTGGGCGTGTTCCCACTCGACGTACGGGCGGCGGGCGTCGATTTTCTGGCGGCAGACGGTCACAAGTGGCTGCTCGGACCGGAAGGCGCTGGCCTGCTCTATATCCGGCAGGAGCTGCTGCCAGAGCTGCGGCCACTGAT
>DASRJB010000578.1:0-2734 GCA_035649715.1 Pirellulaceae bacterium | reverse complement strand
CATCATGGTGGCGAATTGGCAGCGCGAAGTCTCGCGGGCCCGCCTGGTGGCAGAGGTCGGCCTCGAGCAGGCCCGGCTGCTCGCGCCGACCGATCCGCTGCGCGATTTCGCCCCCGCGCCGGGCTTGGACCTTTCGCGCGTCCCCGCGAGCGTGCTCCAAGGCTATATCGCCGCGACGCGCGCGCTCAAATTCGCGCCCAGCACGACCGAGAGCAACAACTGGGTCGTCGATGGCTCGCTCTCGGCATCCGGCAAGCCGCTCCTGGCCAGCGATCCGCACCGGCCGATCGTCCTGCCGAGCCTGCGGTATCTGGTCCACCTGCACGCTCCCGGCTGGAACGTCATCGGCAGCGGCGAGCCGGCGCTGCCCGGCATCGCCCTGGGCCACAACGAAAAGATCGCCTGGGGCTTCACGATCGTCGGCACCGACCAGAGCGACCTGTTTGTGGAAGAGACCAATCCGAACGACCCGCGGCAGTACAAGGTCGCTGGCCGCTGGGAGCCGATGCGGATCGTCCGCGATTCGCTGAAGGTCAAAGGCCGCACAGAACCGCTGAGCGTCGAATTGCGATTCACGCGGCACGGCCCGGTCGTGCATCAAGACGAGAGCAAACACATCGCGATCGCCCTGAAGTGGATCGGCAGCGAGCCGGGCGGCGCGGCGTATCTGGGCGCACTGGCCGTGGCCCGCGCCCAGAACAAGGAGCAGTTCCTGCAAGCGATCGATGCCTGCAAAGTGCCCAGCGAAAACTTCGTCTACGCCGACGTCGACGGCAACATCGGCTGGGTCGCCGCGGCCGAGACGCCGATCCGCAAAGGCTATGACGGCCTGCTGCCCGTGCCCGGAGCGTCTGACAACTTCGAATGGCAGGGCTTTCGCCCCGTGAGCGAGCTGCCGCAGCGGTTCAATCCGCCGGAGCATTGGATCGCCACGGCCAACCACAACATCCTGCCCGCGGGCTATCCGCACGCCATCGCCTACGAATGGGCCGCACCGCACCGCTTCCTGCGGGTCCGCGAGCGGCTGACGGCGCAGCCGAAATTCACGCTGGCCGATTTTCAGTCGATCCAGCACGAGTGCACGTCGCTGCCCGGCCAGGCGCTCGGCCGGGTTCTGAAGGGTGTCGAAGTTTCCGCGGAGCTGGAGACCTTCAAGCGAATGCTCACGGAATGGGACGGCGTCCTTTCGGTGGATGCAAAGGCCGGTCCGCTGTACGCGGCCTGGCTGCAGGAATTGATGAAAGCCGCGTATGACAGCCGCATGCCGCCCGACGCGCGGACCGATCGAGGCGACCTGCGGAGCATCTCCACGCTGCTGGCGCAATTGGAGCAACCGTCGGCCGCCTGGTTCGGCGCCGACCCGATCCGAGCTCGCGACGAGATGGTCCGGACGACGCTCGCCGCGGCCGCCGCCCGCGTGAAGAAGCTGCTCGGCGACGATCCGAGCCAGTGGCGGTGGGGGAAGCTGCACACGGCCTGGCTCGAACATCCGCTGGCGAGCCTGAGCCAGGCGCATGCGGAAGCGTTCAATCTCGGCCCAGTGCCGAGGGCGGGCGACTCGCACACGCCGCTCAACACGCGTCACGACGAGAATTTTCGCCAGCTCCACGGTGCATCGTACCGGCAAGTCCTCGACCTGGCCGATTGGGACCGCGGTCTGGCCACCAGCACGCCCGGGCAATCCGGCCAGCCTGGCAGCCCGCACTACGGCGACCTGCTGCCGCTGTGGGCCGCCGGCGAGTATTTCCCGCTGGCCTATTCGCGGGCCAGGGTCGAGGAAGTCACGCTGCACCGGCTAAAGCTCATGCCAAAGTGATCAAGACAATCCCAAATCCCCAATTCCCCATCGCATGACGTCCCTCCTGTAGCTGGCACTCTCCATCCCCATGGCCGAGCCGGCTGCCGCGCTGAAGAACGGCAAGCTGGCCGACCCGAACTTTTTCCCGCTGGCGGTCTGGCTGCAAAGCACAAGCAACGCCGCCAAGTACAAGGCAGCCGGCATCAACACCTACGTCGCCCTGTGGCGCGGGCCGAACGACGAGCAGCTCGCCGAGCTAGCGAAGCACGGGATGGTGGCCATCTGCTCGCAGAACGCGGCTGGCCGCGCGCACATCGGCGACGCGACGATCCTGGCCTGGATGCACGGCGATGAGCCGGACAACGCCCAGGCGATCCGCGGCCAGAAAGGCTACGGCCCGCCCATCGAGCCGGCCAAGATCATCGCCGACTACGAGCGGATAAGAGCGGCCGATCCTTCGCGGCCGGTGCTGCTAAACCTGGGCCAGGGCGTCGCCTGGGACAACTACGTCGGCCGCGGCGTCCGCCGCAATCACCCCGAGGACTACGCCGAGTACGTCCAGGGCTGCGACATCGCCTCGTTCGACATCTACCCGGCCTGCCACGACAACCAGGAAGTCGCCGGCAAGCTGTGGTTCGTCCCCGATGGCGTCTCGCGGCTGCGGAAATGGGCGGGCGATTCGCGGCTGGTCTGGAACTGCGTCGAATGCACGCGAATCCACAATAAGACGACCAAGGCCACGCCGCAGCAGGTCAAATCCGAGGTCTGGATGTCGCTGATCCGCGGCTCCAAGGGGATCATCTATTTCTGCCACGAGTGGGAGCCGCGGTTCGTCGAAGCGGGCCTGCTGGCGGACGCCGAGATGCTCCAGGAGGTCACGGCCGTAAACCAGCAGATTCAGAAGCTCGCGCCGGTGCTCCATAGCCCGGATGTCAC
>DASRJB010000577.1:0-2954 GCA_035649715.1 Pirellulaceae bacterium | reverse complement strand
TCGGACTGGGAATTGTGATCGCGGCGATGTTGCCGTGCTGGGCCCAGTCTCAACCCAACCTCGTCGTTTTCATCGCCGACGACCTGGGCGGGCTCGATACGACGCCGTATGGCTCGAAGGAGGTCCGCACGCCGATCTTCGATCGGCTAGCGCGCGAGGGGCTGAAGTTCACGCAGGCGTTTGTGGCTTCGCCGTCGTGTGCGCCAAGCCGGGCGGCGCTGCTGACGGGATTGATGCCGGCGCGGAACGGGGCGGAGCCAAATCACACGCGGCCGCGGGCGGAAATCAAGAAGCTCCCCGCATACTTGCAGGAGCTGGGCTACGAAGTCGCCTCGTTCGGCAAGGTCGCGCACTACAACCATGGCTCGTATTACGGCATCGACTACGTCGCGGGCGAGGGCGGCGGGAACTACACGGGGATCGGCCTGGCCGTCGATTGGCTGAAGCAGCGCAAGAGCGACAAGCCGCTCTGCCTGATGGTCGGGACCAACTGGCCGCACGTGCCCTGGCCGCGCGAGACGCCCGGCTACGAGCCGTCCAAAACCATCCTGCCGCCGACCTTCGTCGATACGCCCGAAACTCGGCTGTGGCGCTCGCGGTACTGCGCCGCGGTCACCAAGGCCGACGACGATTTGGGCAGCGTCCTGGAAGCGGTCGGAAAATCGCTCGACCCAAAGAACACCTTCGTCTTCTTCACCAGCGACCACGGGGCGCAGTGGCCGTTTGGCAAATGGAACCTCTACGATTCCGGCATTCGCGTGCCGTTGATCGTGACCGGGCCGGGAATTAAGGCCGGCGCGAGTGCGGATGCGATGGTCAGCTGGATCGACCTCTTGCCCACGCTGGTCGAGTTGGCCGGAGGCAAGCCTCCGGCCGAGATCGACGGACGCTCGTTCGCTGGCGTGCTCCTGGGTAAGGCCGACAAGC
The DNA here is from genome assembly GCA_035649715.1 of Pirellulaceae bacterium. Taxonomy (GTDB): domain Bacteria; phylum Planctomycetota; class Planctomycetia; order Pirellulales; family Pirellulaceae; genus CAYLLN01. The sequence goes on along the minus strand of DASRJB010000577.1, from coordinate 2,027 downwards.
ACCGCGAGGAGATCTTCGCAACGCACAGCGGCGACGGCCGGTTCAATGTCTATCCGATCCGGGCCGTCCGCGATGGGCGGTGGAAATACATCCTCAACCTGCATCCCGAGTACCAGCATGCCACGCACATCAACCGCGCGGCAACCGGCGACGGCCTGTCCTACTGGAATTCCTGGGAGGCAGCGGCGAAGAGTGACCCGCGAGCAGCGGCGATCGTCCAGCGCTACAAACAGCGGCCCCGCGAGGAGCTGTACGACCTTTCCGCCGATCCGCACGAGCAGACGAACCTGGCCGCCGAGCCTCAGCACGCCCAGCGGCTGGCCGCACTCCGCGACAAGGTTGCCGCCTGGATGAAATCCCAAGGCGACGCCGGCCGCGTCTTCAACGAACCGCTGCTGCTCGGCCAGGAGGCAACGCCGATCCAGCCCCCAACGAAAGCCAAATCGAGCAAAGACAAGTAGCACACGCTTTGGGTTGCAAACGCCCGCCGCCACGGCGAGAATGCGACTACCCGCCCGGTTGTCCCGCCTGCAATCCCGCCCATGATCCTCCGCTTGGGAAGCCTCGCCGCTGTCCTGCTCGCCTGCGGTTATTGCACCGCCGCAGAAGCTCAGCCGGTGAGCTTTGAGCAGCACGTGCGGCCGATCCTCAAGCTGCACTGCTTTCAGTGCCACGGCGAGGAAGACGAGAAGCAGGCGAATCTCGACCTGCGTCAAACGCGGCTGATCATCAAGGGCGGCGACAGCGGCCCGGCGATCGTGCCGGGAAACGCGGCCCGCAGTCTGCTCATCGAGAAACTGGCCGCGAGCGAAATGCCGCCGGACGGCAAGGGCAAGCCGCTGTCGGCCGAGCAACTGGCGACGATCCGCACTTGGATCGACCAGGGCTCGAAGACCGCCCGGCCGGAGCCCGAAACGCTCTCAGCCGTCACCGACGCCGAACGCAGCTTCTGGTCGTTTCAGCCGTTGAAGCGGCCGCCGCTGCCCGCGGTGCGCGAGGCGGCGCTGCTGCACTCGCCGATCGACGCCTTCCTGTCGGAAAAGCTGGAGCAGCGTGGGCTCGCGTTTTCGCCGGCAGCCGACAGGGCCGCACTGATCCGCCGGGCCTCGTTCGATTTGCACGGCCTGCCGCCGACGCCCGAGGAAGTCGCGGTCTTTAGCGCCGACGATTCGCCCGACGCCTGGGAGCGCCTGCTCGATCGGCTGCTCGCCTCGCCTCGGTACGGCGAACGGTGGGGCCGGCACTGGCTCGACGTCGCCGGCTATGCCGACAGCGACGGCTACACGGAAAAAGACCCGGAGCGAAAATACGCCTTCAAGTATCGCGACTACGTGATCCGGTCGCTGAACGCCGACCAGCCGTGGGACGCCTTCCTGCGCGAGCAGCTGGCGGGCGACGAAATGCTGACGCAGCCGTTTGCGAACCTGACCGCAGAGCAGGCGGACCTGCTGGCGGCGACGGGCTTTCTGCGGATGGCGCCCGACGGCACGGCCGACGGCAACGTCGATCAGGCCGCCGCCCGCAACGACGTCGTCGCCGAGACGCTAAAGATCGTCAGCTCATCGCTGCTGGGCCTCACTGTCGGCTGCGCCCAGTGCCACGACCATCGCTACGATCCGATTCCCCAGGTGGACTATTACCGCCTGCGGGCGATTTTCGAGCCGGCCCTCGACGTGAAGGGCTGGCGCACGCCGCAGGGGCGGCTGGTCTCGCTCTGGACCGACGCCGTGCGGGAGCAGGCGGCCGCCGTCGATGCGGACTTGAAAAAGCTCACCGACGAGCCGCAGGCGGAGATGGACCGGATTGTAGAGGCGATTTTCAATGACGAGGTCGCGAAGCTGCCTGAGGAGCAGCGCGAGCTGGCCCGCCAGGCTCGGGCGGCGGACGCCAAGGAGCGCACCAGCGAGCAAAAGCAGCTGCTCAAGAACCATCCCAGCCTCAATGTCAGCCGCGGCAGCGCCTATCTCTACGACCGCAAGCGGGTCGATGCCCTCAACAAGGACTTCGACGCCCGCACCAAGGAGTTG
>DASRJB010000576.1:0-2116 GCA_035649715.1 Pirellulaceae bacterium | reverse complement strand
CGGCGCGATAGACGCGGATGGCTTTCTCGCGAATCATGTCGACGTCCCAGATGACCTGTGTACCGGCGGCGAAGTAGTCGGCGCGTTTGGCGGCCAGCTCTCGTTCGGCGGCAGGGCCGAAGTCTTCGGGGCTGCGGACTTCGGCGGCGAATGAGGGAGCGCCATCGACGAACTCCTGTTCGTTGATGGCGCCAAAGAAATAAGCAGCGTCTGGCGAAAACGACTGGCGGTTGGGTAGATCGACGATGAAACCGACGTTGTCAGGAATGGCCTGCCCGCTGAGCGTGCGCTCCTCGTATTCAAGCAGACTGCGAAAAATCCTGCCGGCGACTCGGCCGTGCCCTGCGCTGGCTGGCGACATGATGACGATTTCCCCATTGACCAGCTCGGCCTTCTCCTGGACGCGATAAAGGTCGGCGATTGTGGCCGCGCGCCGTTGTTGAATCATGGTCGTGCTCCTTTCGTTCATCGTAACATGCTCGCGGCGGTAGGGTGGGACAAGGCCGTCGCGGCCGCCGGCCCACCATTCACTTGGCGCAGTATTGAGGTGGGCCGGCGCTCGCGGACTCGCTGGTCCCACCCTACAGCGCGAGCGGTTCGCCGGCGAGTTGGCGCTCGTGGCGCGTGAGGTCGAACATGGCGTGCAGGAGGCGGATGTCGCAGTCGCGTTGCTCGACGTTGCGGCGGGCGAACATCCGCTGCTGCGTGGCGATCATCACCTCCGGCGGCAGCTCGGTGACCTGGCCGAACAGGCGGGCGTAATTGACGAAGCTGGGCACGTTGGTGGTCACGAAGCCATAGACCATCGAGCAGCAGCCGATCGTCTTGCCGGTGAAGATTCCGGTGTTGATGGCCGTCTTGGCATAGTCGCCCATGAAGCAGCCGACGAACTGCATGCCGCTGGCGACCGATTCGCCGCGGTAGTCCATCTTGACGTTGCCGTAGGTGTTTTTGAGGTCGCTGTTGCTCGTGCCGGCGCCGAGGTTGATCCAGCTGCCGAGATAGGAGTGGCCGAGGAATCCGTGGTGTTGCTTGTTGGTAAAGGGCTCGACGATCGAGGCCTCGATCTCGCCGCCGATTTTGGTCGTGTGGCCGAGGGCGACGAAATCCTTGATCGCCGAGTGCTCGATGACCCGCGACTTTTTTCCCAGATAGGCCGGGCCGCGCAGGAAACTGTAGGGCCCGACCGTGGCGCCTTCGTCGAGCAGCACCGGACCTTTGCTCGTGTCGCTCACGCAATACTGGCCGAGCTGCGCGCCGGCCGCCGCAAAGACTCCATCGGCGACTTCGCGAAAGCGGCCCTCCTTCAGCCGCTCCGCCAGGTTCTCGCCGAGAATCTGCAAGTGCTGCCGCACCAGGTCGTGCGGATAGTGGAACAGCGGCAGTTTCGCTTCGGCCCGCTGCAGCTTGCCCGGCAGTGAATGCAGGTAACCGGTCCATTGCTCGAACTTGTCCGCGGGCGGCGGAGCGGGACCGCCAGCGGTGATCAGGGCCGCTGCGACGGATTGCTCGTCGATAACGACGGCCTGCTGGCCCGCGATCAGTTGCTTCAGCTCGCGATACGAGGTGACCGACGGAACCAGCCGAGCGTTCACGAGCAGCACCGGCGAGTCACTCGCCGCCGCGGCTGAACCGATCTGCGGAAAATCCAGCCGCTGGATTTCGCTCAAGTGCGGCCGCACGGCGCCCTGCAAAACCGCACCGGTTTCCGCCGCGAGGCGGCCCAGCCAGTCGATCAGCCGATAGCTGCCGCAGGAAAGCGCATAGGCCGCCCGGCCCACCGTCAGCGGGTAGAGCCGCGGCACCTGCTCGTCCTCGAAAACGACGATTTGCATCGTGGGCCTGCCGTCGCAAGTCTAGCCCGCCGCAGTCCGGCGACGGTCCGCAGGCGGTCATGCGCGCATATTGAAATAAATTGTCGCGCCGAAATCATTGACGTAAGTCGTTTCACAGAAACAGGTTATGCTGCAAATGACTTCGCGGCGATTATGCGCATTATGCGCGCAAGCGAGATTCGGGCGTCATTGGCCAATGCCAACTCTCTCACTCAATTGTATACTATTGGCCACGAATGGTAACCTCCCTACTCCCGCGCCGCCGGCAGCGGGCGGATCGG
>DASRJB010000575.1:0-9940 GCA_035649715.1 Pirellulaceae bacterium | reverse complement strand
GCTGTTGACGTTGTCGGTCAGGTCCTTCCAGGTGCCGGCGACGCCGGGCACGTCGGCCTGGCCGCCCAGCTTGCCCTCGGTGCCGACTTCGCGGGCCACGCGCGTCACTTCGCTGGCAAAGCTGCTGAGCTGATCGACCATCGTGTTGAAGGTGTTCTTCAGCTCCAGGATTTCCCCCTTCACATCGACCGTGATCTTGCGCGACAGGTCGCCGGCCTGCACGGCCTTCGTCACGTCGGCGATGTTGCGAACCTGGCCGGTCAGGTTGCTGGCCATGAAGTTGACGTTGTCGGTCAGGTCCTTCCAGGTGCCGGCGACGCCGGGCACGTCGGCCTGGCCGCCCAGCTTGCCCTCCGTGCCCACTTCGCGGGCCACGCGGGTCACTTCCGACGCGAACGAGCGAAGCTGATCGACCATCGTATTGACGGTGTTCTTCAGCTCCAGAATTTCGCCGCGGACATCGACCGTGATCTTCCGCGACAAGTCGCCGGCCTGCACGGCCTTGGTCACGTCGGCGATGTTGCGGACCTGGTTCGTCAGGTTGCTGGCCATCGAGTTGACGTTGTCGGTCAGGTCCTTCCAGGTGCCGGCGACGCCGGGCACGTCGGCCTGGCCGCCGAGCTTGCCCTCGGTGCCGACCTCGCGGGCCACGCGGGTCACTTCGCTGGCAAAGCTGCTGAGCTGATCGACCATCGTGTTGACGGTGTTCTTCAGCTCCAGAATTTCCCCCTTCACATCGACCGTGCTCTTTTTGCTCAGGTCGCCGGCGGCCACGGCCTTCGTCACGGCTGCGATGTTGCGGACCTGGTCGGTCAGGTTGCCGGCCATGCTGTTGACGCTGTCCGTCAGGTCCTTCCAGGTACCGGCCACGCCCTTGACCTGAGCCTGGCCGCCGAGCTTGCCCTCGGTGCCGACCTCGCGGGCCACGCGGGTCACTTCGCTGGCGAACGAGCGGAGCTGATCGACCATCCGGTTGACGGTGCGGGCCGTGAGCAGGAATTCGCCCTGCAAGGGCCGGCCGCCGACCTCCAGGGCCATCATTTGCAACAGGTCCCCCTGGGCCACCGCGCCGATCACGCGGGCCGTCTCGCTCGTCGGATGCACCAGGTCGCCGATCAGCTCGTTGACGGAATCGACCGATTCCTCCCAGAAGCCCGAGACCTTTCCCAGCGAGAGCCGCTGGCCCAGCTTGCCGTCCTTGCCGACGACGCGGCTGAGCCGGCCGAGCTCGCCCGCCATCTGCTCGTTCAGCTCGACGACTTCGTTGAAGGCGTCGGCCACCTTGCCGGCAACCCCCGTCCAGTTCTGCGGCAGGCGGACGCCGCGCCGCCCCTTCTTGAGCGCCGTCAGCGCGTCCAGGAGAGCGGCAAGTTCCGTGGCTTCCAGCGGCGGGTCTTGCAGGGCGGGCATGGTTCGTTCCCTCGTGGGAGAGTAGGCGGGAATCCGGCAGGCTCAGGAAAAGGCAGGCAGCCGATCCATCAGTCTTAGCGTTCCGCCGTACGATGCAAGAGCGATTCGCCGGAATGCTGGGGGTCTGAGTTTTCCAGACCCCAGGCTTTCAGCTTGCGCTGTAGCGTACGGACGGAAATGCCGAGGGCTTCGGCGGCGCGGGTGCGGTGGCCGTGGCTGTCGGCCAGGGCCCGTTCGACCGCCGCCCGCTGCAAGGCCACCAGCGATTTGGGAGGCGGCGGAGCGCTGGTTCCCGCCAGCGGATCGCCTTCTAGCGAGGCGGGCAGGTTGTCCAGCGTCAAGACGCTGCCGCGGGCTAGCACGACCATGTTCTCCATTGCGTTGCGCAGCTGGCGCACATTGCCCGGCCAGGCGTAGTTCTCCAGATACTCCATCAGGTCCGGATCGATCTGCAGGTCCGTCTTGGCGTGGGCTTCGCCGAACGACCGCAGGAAGTGCACTGCTAGCAGCGGGATGTCCTCCGGCCGCTCGCGCAGTGCCGGCAGATGGATCGTGACGACGTTCAGCCGGTAATACAGGTCCTCCCGAAACGCGCCGCTTTTGACCATCTCTTCCAGCCTGCGGCTGGTGGCGGCGATGGCCCGCACGTCCACCTGCTTGTCGTCGTTGCTGCCCACGGGCGTGATCATGTGGTTTTCCAGCACGCGGAGCAGCTTCGCCTGCGAAGAGAGGGCGAAATCGCCGATCTCGTCGATAAACAGTGTGCCGTTGTGGGCGGCTTCGAACCGCCCGGTGCGGGCGGCCAGAGCGCCGGTGAACGCGCCTTTGACGTGGCCGAACAACTCGCTCTCGACCAGATGCTCGGGCACGGCCGCCATATTGACGGTCATGAACGGCCCATCTTTCCGCGGGCTGTTGTGGTGCAGCGCCTCGGCGACCAGCTCCTTGCCGGTGCCCGATTCGCCGGTGACCAGCACGGTGCAGTCGGCCTGGGCGGCCATGCGAGCCTGTTCGAAGACGTCGAGGATCTCCTGCGAGGAGCCGATCATCTTCTCGAAGCCCAGCCGCTCGTCGAGCCGCTCCTGGAGGTGGCGGATGGTCTCGTCCTTGCGGCGGAACTCGATGCAGCGGGCGATCAGCATCAAAAGCTCGTCGGGATTGACGGGCTTGGTCAGGTAATCTTCCGCGCCGAGCTTCATCGCCTCGACTGCCGAATTCACCTCGCCGTGGGCCGTGATGAGCACGAACGGCGTCGCCGGGTGCCGCTTCTTCCACAGCCGCAAGAGGTCGAGCCCGCTGTGCTCGCCCATCTTGAGGTCGGTGATGACCAGGTCGATGTCCTCGTCGAGGAAGGTGCTGGCCTGCTGCGGGTTCTCGGCCAGCGTCACCTCGTAATCCTCTTGCCAGAGCAAGCGGGCGATCGCCAGCCGTTCGTGCTGCTTGTCTTCGACCACCAGGACTTTGTGCTTCGGTTTCACTGCGCGACTCCCATCGAATTGGAGGGGGCAAGCGGAAGGCAAACCCGCAGCCGACTGCCGGTCGGCCCGGGGCGCTCCAGGGACACGTGGCCCCCGCTGGCTTCCGCGAAGGTCTGCACCAGGGTCATTCCCAGGCCGGAGCCGCTCGCGGCCAGGGCCTGGAACGGCTCGAACAAGTGTTTCAGTTGGCTGTCGGCCAGCGGCGGGCCGCTGTCGGTGACGGTGATGCTGGCTTGCGTCTCGTCGCGGCTCACGCCGACCGAGATTTTGCCGAGCTTTCCGGCGCGGTGGTGCGCGAACGACAGCAGGTTGTGCAGCATCTGCCGCAGCCGCTCGGGATCGACGGCGACCACCGCCGGCTCCGGCGAGAACTCGGTCGAGACCTCGATCTCGTCGCGGCGCAAGCTTTCTTGGAGCAGGTTGACGGCCGACTGCACTTCGCGGCCGACTTCCAGCTCGGCCCGCTGCCCCGGCGCAGAGTCCGTGAACTGCAGCAAGTCGCGCATCAGCGCGTCGAGTCGGTCGATCGCCGCATCGGATTCCTGGATGGTGCACGCCAGCTGCTCCTCGCTCAGCGCGCCGCGGCCGCCCATGGCCCGCCGCAGAGTGTGCAGGTTGATCCGCAGGGCGTGGAGCGGATTGCGGACTTCGTGCGCCAGTCCGCCGCCGATTTGCGACAGCTCGCGGGCCCGCTCGCGCATCTGCCGCTCCGTCCGCCGGCGTCCGCGTTGTTCCCGCCGGCCCAGATAGAGCAGCCCGCCCGCGGATCCGGCCCCGGCGAGCGCGATCAACCCCAGGGCCCAGCTCCAGCGGACGATGGCGTGCCGGTGATTCGCGGCGGCCTGGGCTTCGAACCAGCGGCCGTCGAGCCCCTCGTGATACTGGCCGATCCAGCGACCGGCGGCCGTGAGTGGGAGGCTGATGTCGTAGGCCGGGGCGTCGCCCGCGAGCGGCCCCCCTTCGATCCACACCACGTCCGGGCCGGCTTCGGGCACGCGCCGCTCGTACCAGCCCGACGCCAGTCGCCCGCCCAGGCGCTGCGGGTCGGTGTGCATGACGATGAACCCCGCGTCGTCCACCGTCGCCGCGTACAGGCGGTGGCCGCTGAGCGCGGACTTGCCATCGATGCCGGCCCACAGCCGCTGCGCTTCGGCAGTGCCGCGGAGCGCCGCCCAATCGAGAGAGCCCGACTGCTGTTCGTCGCCAAACGCCTCCACGACTGCCTCCAGCTTGCCCGCCCGCCGCGCTGCGCCGGTCCGGACCTCCTGGATTTCGCGCTCAAGTGAAGCGGTGCGGCTCATTTGCAAATCGGCAGAGGCGTTCCAGAGGCCCAGCGCAAGCAAGAAGGCCGCCGGCGCGAGAACCAAGCCGTACGCCCACAGCGTCCAATCCGTCCTCGCTCTATCTCGCGGCGGGATCAAGGATAGCTGGCTCGGCGGGCAGATCCCGCCACAAAGGCACGCGGCTCATCGAGCGCTGGGACTCCTGCGTTGGTTGGCCGTCAAGACCGACACTGTGCATATCAAATCGCATGCCAAGTTGACGCTCGGCGACGAATTGACGCTGTCTGGTGATCAGCGTCTGCTGTCGTCGCTCAGCGTTGGCAGGCGCGCAGCCAACCTGCTCGACGTGCGACCGTAGCGCGTCATGTCACCGTCAACGCTAGCTGGAAGGGAGCCAAATCGCGGCCGTGCGACATCGCAATTCGCGTGCCGTGAGCTTAGTATTAGCGGCATATTAATTGCACCTTTTGATGGGTTCGCTTGTAAGGATGCCCCGGCGAATCACTTTGAGCTGGCTGATCCAAGGTGAGATGAAATGAGTATCATCGATGCCCCCCAGGAGTCCGCGACTGCAGGAAACCAGGGAGTCGCGACGCCAGCCGAAACAACGCCCCCCAAAACGAGACTCCTGATCGTTGACGACAATGAGGATGCCGCGAACACGCTCGGGCGGCTGCTCACGCTGCTGGGCAAGGACGTCCGCGTCGTTCACGGCGGACCGGCGGCAATCGTCGAGGTCGTGAAGTTTCAGCCGCAGGTCGTCTTGCTCGATCTGGGCATGCCGGGGATGGACGGGATCGAGACCGCGCGGCACATTCGAGCTCGCCCTGCGGGAGGCGAGATCGTGCTAGTCGCCCTCACCGGTTGGGGGCAGGAGCACGACCGCCAGCGAACCGAGGAGGCGGGTTTCGCCGCCCATTTGGTCAAGCCAGTCAACGCCGAACAAATCGAGGCCCTGCTCGCACAGCTGGTGAAATAGCCGAGCTTCGTTTAACCCGGAGCCGGAGGCGACGGCGGCTATCGGGAAAAAGCCTGCGCCTCCGGCTACGGGTTAGTCAAAAAGACGCAATCGACAACCTATAAGATCGCCGATCCTGGCACCCGCTTTGCGATTGCTTCCCAGTGGAGGCAATCGATGTCGGCATCCGTGCAGAACTACGACCCCTCCCGGCCGCTCCGCGCCGGAGTCTTTTCCACGGCCCAAGCGGCCCACGCGGCCGTCGAGCGGCTGCGTGCTGCGGGATTCGCACCAGAACAAATCACCGTGGTCTGCTCGGACGAAGTGAAAGAGCGGGAATTTCGCGAGTTCGAGCACGAGCAGCCGGCGGGCAGCCATACGCCGACAGCTGCAGCCGCGGGCGGCACGGTCGGAGCCGCGGTGGGCGCAATTGCCGCCGGAGCAGCCGCGGGCGCAGCCGGCGTCATCACGGGTTTTCCGCTGATCGCCGGCGGCGCTGGCCTGCTCACGGGCGGCGTCGTAGGCGGCTTCCTCGGCGCGATGCTCACGCGTGGACTCGAAAAGGAATCGGCCAATTTCTACGACCAGGCCGTCGCGGAAGGGAAGCTGCTCGTCACCGTCGAGGCTCACGGCCAGCGGGCCGCCAAGGAGCTGGCCCAGGCCGAGCAGATTCTGAACGCCGCCGGCGCAGAGCCCCTGCCGCTCGAGTCCGGCTAGCCGGCGCTGGCGAAAATCGCCGGAACGGAAAGTGCTGCCTTTGATTGCCGGGCAAGTCTCGGGCTCGTGAAACTCCATGCCGACAGGGGAGGCGTCCATGTTTGCGCGCCACCGTACCGCGCTCTTGATTCTCGTCACCGCGGCGCTGCTCGCGCCGGCGGCCCGCGCCGCGGACAAGACACTGACGGGCATCGTCGTTTCGGCCGAAGCGGGGCGGCTCGTCATCACCGACAACGAAGGCAAGAACGAGCAGGCCCTGGCCGTGCCCGGCTCGGCCAAGGTCACGATCGATGGCAAGCCGGCCGCGATGACGGACCTCCGCCGCGGCGACGCCATCGCCGTGACGCTGGACGCCGAGCGAATCACGCAGATCACGATCAAGCGCGGCAAGCGCTGATGCAAATCGCGCGGCCGCATCGCCGGCCCGCGGTACCCATCGCCGCGGGTCGGACCTTAAACCCGCTGGGAAAACGCCATGACTGCTCGCAAGACCCGCAGCCGAAAGGTTCGCTTCGCCGTCGCCGGACTCGGTCATATCGCGCAGGCGGCCGTGCTGCCGGCGTTTGCGCACGCGCGGCGGAAGTGCGTGCTCGCGGCCCTCGTCTCGACCGACGAGGTCAAGCTGAAGGAGCTGGGGGAGAAATACGGCATCGAGCACTGCTACACCGATTACGACGCCTGTCTGGCCAGCGGCGAAATTGACGCGGTCTATGTCGCGGTCCCGAACCACCTGCACTGCGAATATACAGTGCGGGCAGCCGAGGCCGGCCTGCACGTCCTCTGCGAAAAGCCGATGGCCGTCACCGCCGCGGAGTGCTCGAAGATGATCCACGCCTGCGACACCGCCGGCGTCAAGCTGATGATCGCCTACCGCCTGCACTTCGAAGAGGCCAACCTCAAGGCCAGCGACATGGTCCATTCCGGCGAGCTGGGCGACGTGCGGCTGTTCAGCTCGGTCTTCTGCCTGCGGGTCAAGGAGGACAACGTCCGGCTGGATCGCGAGCAGGGCGGCGGCACGCTCTACGACATCGGCATCTACTGCATCAACGCCGCCCGCTATCTGTTTCGCGCGGAGCCGCTGGAAGTGACCGCGCTCTCGGTGGCGGGCAACGAACCACATTTGGCCGAAGTGGACGAAATGACCTCGGCTGTCATGCGGTTTCCGGACGACCGGCTGGCCGCCTTCAGCTCCAGCTTTGCCATTCCCGAGGTCGGCTATTATCACGTGCTGGGCACGGAGGGCAATCTCTGCGTCGATCCGGCCTACGACTATGCCTCGGCCCTGGAGCACTACCTGACCAAGGACGGCAAGACGACCAAAAAGCGCTTCAAGAAGCGCGATCAGTTCGCTCCGGAGCTGCAATACTTCGCCGACTGCGTCCGCCAGGACAAGCAGCCCGAGCCCGACGGCCGCGAGGGGCTGATCGACGTCATGATTATCGAAGCCCTCTATGAATCGGCCCGCACCGGGCACAGCGTGCGTCTGTCTCTGCCGCCCAAAGCCGACCGGCCGACGCTCTCGCAGAGCCGCGAAGAGCCCCCGGTCCGCGAGCCGGAGGAAATCCACGCCGAGTCGCCGCAGGCGTAGGCCAGAGATTCTTTTCAGGCTCACCCCTCGACTGAGGGCTCGAGGCAGGGGGCATTTGCTATAATCTGTTCACTAGGGATCACGTGAGGCAGCGACGGCACCTGACTCTCGGGGCGGGGGTGCGCCTCGGGTCCGCGCGGAATGCAGCAACCGCATCACCGGCCCCGCGGCGCGGGAGACGCAAGACCGTCGCCAACCCGCGAGAAATCGCCCGCCTACCCCGCCTACTAACCTTTCTAATGCTTATAATCCTAATGTACACAAAGGGCCTATGGAATTGATCTAAGGCATTATTTCCCAAGGGCTTAGGACGATAGGCGTTCCGATTCGGCGGCGGAAAAAATCGCCGCTAATGGCTAATAGTTGAGCACGACGCCGCGACGCCGCAGCTCGGCGTTCAGCTGGCTCACCGACTCGTACAGCACGGCGTCCCAGCCGGCCGCGAGGGCGGCGGCGACGTTGTCGGCCCGGTCGTCGGTAAAGAAGATGCCCTCGGCCGGCACGCCGGCCAATTCGGCCGCGCGGGCATAGGCGGCGGCCTCGGGCTTCATGGCCCGCAGCTGAAAACTCAGCGCGTAGACGTCGAACACGCAGTTCAAGAGGTGGAACTTGCGCGTGCAGTGTTCCCAGTGGGAGATGCTAGTGTTCGAGAAGATACCCAGCCGATGGCCGGTGGCCCGGAGGTGTCCCACGAGGCCCACGAGCGATGCGTTGAGCTCGAAGATGTCGCTGGCGGCGTGCTCGAGGGCGCCCCAGTCGGGCCGCGCGCCGACCGCGTCGCAGAAGCGGGCGTGGAACTCCTCGCGGGTGATGTTTCCCCGTTCGAGTTGCCACTCCAGGCCGTCCTCGAAGACGGCCTGCCAGACTTTTTCGAACGAAACGCCCGCCACCCGGGCCATTTGTTCCGCGGCCCGCTGGTGCGAGAAGCGGAGCACCACGTTGCCCAGATCGAAATACAGAAATCGCAGCTGCATCCGGCTATTGAACCACGCCGCGCAGCTTCGCGCAAGGCCAGTCAGTCGAGCCGCCTGATGCGGATGTCCTTGTAGGCCGCTTCCGCCGGCTCACCGCCGTGGATTTGCAGGCCCAGGCGGCCGCGCCGCGGAATCGCGTCGTCGGCCTCCGTGTAATCGACCGTCTGCACGCCGTTCACCCAGATTTGCACATGACCTTTCTCGCAGCGGATCGTCAGGTCGTTCCAGTCGCCGGCTTTAAACGCCCCTTGCAGCTTCGCCGCGTCCGCCGGCTCGGCCAGAAACTTGCGCCGCCGCGATTCGTCGTACAGCGCGCCCCAGATCGACCGCCCCTGCATCGCGCCCATATCGCACTGGTAGCCGATCATCTCGAAGTGGTCGGCGACGCGCTGGCTGCGGAACTGCACTCCGGCGTTCTGGCCCTTGCCGGTCAGCCGCGCCTTCAGCCGCAGCTCGAAGTCGCCGAATTCGTCCTTCGACGCCAGGAATTCGTTGTGCGGAATTCTTTCGGTCGGCGAGCCGGCGACGATCGCGCCTTCCACCACTCGAAAGACCTTGGCGTCTCCTTCCCAGCCCGCCAGGGACTTGCCATCGAACAGCGGCGTGAAGCCCGGCTCATCCGCGGCGGACAGCGCGGCGGCGAAGGAGCACAAAACAGCGACGGGCAAATGGCGGTGCGGCATATCGGCAGCTCCCAGGAGGCGTGCAAGCTAGCACGCCGTTCCGGCCTAGGTCAAAGGCCAAAGGCGCGGCTACACTCCGCCGCCAAGGTCCGCCGGCCCAGGAGGCGTCCCGTGCCCCGCCTGCTGAAATCGCCGCCGCAGCTTACTGCCGCGCTGATCGTCCGCAACTGCGCGGCGGAGCTGCGGGCCACGCTGGATTCGGTCAACGAGCTGGCCGACGAGATCGTCGTTCTCGACACGGGTTCGACCGACGACACGCCGCGGATTGCGCAGGAGTTCGGCGCCCGCATCTTTCACCGGCCGTGGGACGACGATTATTCCGCGGCCCGCAACGCCTGCCTCGCCCACGCCCGCGGCCAGTGGATTTTGTGGCTCGACGCGGGCGAGACGCTTACCGCCGAGTCGGTCGCAGCGCTCCGCGGCCGGCTGGAGCAGTCTTTCGATGTCGCGCGGGCCTGGCTGCTGCCTGTCGTTTTGCCGCAGGCGCCGGGCCAACTGGGCGGCGAGCAAATGCACCAGCTCCGCCTGCATCCGCGATTGCCGGGGCTGAGCTTTGCCGGCCGCGTGCGCGAATCGCTCGAAACGGCGCTGCGTTCGGCCGCACTGGCAACCGAGCCGCTCGATATTCCCATTCGACGCCCGGCCGCCGACCTGGACGCTGCATCGCGGGCCCACCGGGCGCGGCGCAACATCCGCCTGGCCGACCTGGCGATCGCGGAGCGGGGACCATCCGTCGAAATGCACAACTGCCTCGGCGAAGCCTGGCAGCGGCTGGGCGACTCGCTCCAGGCGGCGCAGCACTACACCCGCGCCTTGTCTCTCGCCGAAACGGGTTCGCGCGCGGCGCTG
>DASRJB010000574.1:0-7745 GCA_035649715.1 Pirellulaceae bacterium | reverse complement strand
GACGATCGAGTCCGCGATCTCCTGCGTCCAATATTTACGGCAGGTCTTCTTCATCCCGACGGGAAAGCCGTGGAGCGAGATGTCGAAGATGTGGCCGTTCTGGCGCTTGAACCAGGTGGCCATGCCGCCGAGCTGGTAGTGCTGTTCGAGCAGCAGCACGCTGCGGCCGGTCTTCGCCAGCGTGTTGGCGGCCGTCAATCCGGCGAGGCCGCTGCCGATCACGACGACGTCGTATTCATCCTGCGCGCCGGCCAGAAAGTCCTTGGGCATGGCTAGTTAGTACTGAGTGCTTGGCGGCAACTCGTCAAGTGGACCACGCCTGCCGCGAGGCTTGATTTCGCGGCACGCTTCGGGTCATCTGCACTAGTCGCGTTAAGGGAGACTTCGTCATGAATGAAGCCGGCCCGCCGCCGGAGCAGCCAGTGGCATCGCCGGCTGGCGGCGAGATTCCAGCGGCAGCCGAGGCCGCCCAGCCGCTCGATCCACTGACGGCTGCCACGCTGACGGCGCTCGATCAAGCGCCGCCGCAGCGGACCTGGATCAAGAGCCTGATCCTGCTGGCTGTGTCGCTCGGCTTTTTTGCGATGGCCGGCCTGTTCAACAACTCGCCGACGGGCCTGGCGATTCTCGTGGGCGTGCTGCTGTTCCATGAACTCGGCCACTACGCCGGCATGCGCTGGTTCAACTATCGGGATGTGCGGATGTTTTTCATTCCGCTGTTTGGGGCCGCCGTCGCCGGCCGGCGCACGAGCGTGGAAGGCTACCAAGAGGCCATCGTGCTGCTGCTCGGGCCGCTGCCGGGAATTCTGCTTGGCGGCGTGCTGGGGGTGATCTGCATGTTCTACGACAGCGAGATGCTGCGCTCGGCCACGGTGACCCTGCTGGCCATCAACGGATTCAACCTCCTGCCGTTCATGCCGCTCGACGGCGGCCGCCTGCTCCACCTGGTGCTCTTCAGCCGCCAGCGCCACCTGGAGGCCCTGTTTCAGTTCGTGACGGGCGTCCTGCTGGCGATTTGCGGCGGGCTGTTGGGGGGCTGGCTGCTGGCGATTCTGGGAGTCTTCATGGCATTTGGGTGCTTCTTCACTTTCAAGATGAGCACACTGGCCAGAGAGCTGCGCTCGGCGCTCGCGCTAACCGGCGACACCGATTTCGCCGCGCCAATCCCGCGCGAGCTGGCCGTGCCGCTGATCGAGCGCGTGCAACGGGCGTTTCCGCAGGTCAAGCAGCCGCAGTCGCTGGCGAACGTGGTCCGGCAGTTGTGGGAGCGGATTCACATCCGCCCGCCGGGGATGCTGGCGTCGCTGGGGATCCTGGCGCTGCACGGCGGGGCCTTTTTGAGCCTTCCCGCGATGGTGGTGATCTTCAACAGGCCCCTGCCGCGCGAGGCAACCGCGACTCGGGTGGACGGCAATGTGGTGCGGACCCGCGAAGTCCGAGTCTGGGGCCGGCTGCGGAGCTCCACGGAACTCGACGACCGCGGCCGCCTCAATGGCCGGCACCTGGAATACTCGCCCGTCACCGGCAAACTGCTCGCCGAAGGGAACTTTCTCGATGGGCAGCGCGAAGGAATTTGGATGGAGTACGACGCGAAGGGCCAGCCCGCTTCGATGATCCTGTACCGCCGCGGCGTGGCCATCCAGGTTGAACAACCCTGAGCCGAACGCCACAGAGATTGCTTCCGCGTACGGCTGTGCGAAAATGAGCAACATAAGGCACGTTTCTCTGGGGAATCGAGGAGGCGAAATCATGCGGCGAACACTCGTCAGTCTGATCGCGGCCCTGGTCCTGGTCGCTATCGCCGACATGGCTGCGGCCGATACCGTGCAGCTGGCCAACGGCGACACGCTCTCGGGCGAAGTCCTGTCGCTGGACGCCAAGGCCCTCAAGATCAAAAGCCCCATCTTGGGCGAGGTCACGATCGGCCGCGCGAAGGTGCAGTCGATCACGCTGGGCGACGCGGCTGCCAGGCCGGCGGCGAAATCGACAGGCGACGGGCTGTCGGTCGAAGGCCTGCTCAAGCAGCTGGGCGGCGTCGCTGCGGAAGCGGCGGGGAAAGTGAACGAGGGCGATCTGCTCAAGCAGTTGCAGGGCGGCATCGATCCGGCTGAATTAGACAAGCTGAAGAAGCAAATGCCGCTCTTGGCGTCGCCCGAAGTCCAGGCCTATTTCAACAAGACCGTCGGCGGCCTCTTGGACGGCTCGCTGACGATCGACGACATCCGCAAGGAAGCCATCCGCGCCCGCGACGAAACCAAGGACGCCATCAAGGACCTGGGGCCGGACGCCGAGAAAGCCCTCAGCGGATACCTGGGCATCCTCGATCACTTCATCAAGGAAACCGCGCCAAAGCCGGCGTCGCCGCCCGCCGGCAACACCACGCCGCCCGCGAAGAAACCCTAGGCCGCTCACTCGGCGTAGACGCCCAGCCGCGGCTGCTCCGCCGTGAGATAGTCGGCGTAATTCATGCTGAGCGAGATGCCGTGGTCGCCGGCGTTGAAGTTGATCCGCGCGTGCTCGCTCAGGCGCTCGTCGCACCAGGTCGGCAGTCCGAACAGGCTGCCGAAGGGCGGGATCGAGCCGGGCGCGAGCCCCGTCAGCTGCTCGACTTCCTCGCGCGAGGCGAACCGCAGGCTCTTGACGCCGGCGTTTTTCCGCACCGCCTTGCTCGCCAGCTTGCGATCCGCCGGCAGCACGATCATCACGAATTGGTCGTCGGCCTTGCAGACCAGCGCCTTGGCCCCGCTGCCCAGCGGCGTGCCGCGGACGGCCGCCGCTTCCTCGCTCGTATAGACCGGCGCGTGCCGCAGCACGTCAAAACCGATCGCCCGGCCGGTGAGCAAGCCACACACGCGGTCGAATACGCTGTCTGCCATACCAGCTGCCGACAATCGAGTCGCTCAAATGTAGAAACTGTTGAATCGGAGGACGTCGCCTCACCTACAGCGACAGCTTCTTGCCTCTCAGCCCCAGCCCGTAGTGAATGAAGTATTCCGTGGAGGAGGTATGTTGGCCTACGCCCACGACGTTGACGTTCCCCTTGCCGTCGCGCTCGAAGAACAACGTGCAGCCGCCCTGCGCTCCGGGTTTTCCCGCGGATGCGTGTAGCACGCCCGTATGCCCCGTCGTGGCTTTGCCGCGCCCCAGCAGCGCGTCGTTGAGCGACTGATTCAAGTTCCCGTGACCGTTCTGCGGCAGGTATTCCTTGATCTTGTCCTTCAGGCCGCTCTCGTCGAGTTCCGAGCCATCGAACTTGAGAACGATCTCTCCCTTCTCCAGCTGTTCTTTCCGGCGTTTTTCCAGCGCCTTGGTGGCCTCCGTCATCCATTGGTTGAGCAAGACGAGCACCTTTTCCGCGTCGTCGAATTTCTGCTGCGAGGTCCAAGTGGAGGGATCCTTCCTTTGCAGGTCGGAAAAGGGCTTTTCAAACTTGTCGCTGAGCACCTTTTTTCCGTCAATCAGCGCCGTTTTGACGGCGTCATAGTATTCTCCTAGCTCTGCGATCTTGGAGTTGAACTCGGCCACGCGACGATTCTTGTCCTTGACGATGCGTTCCGGCAGAGGCAGAAGCTCCCGAAACTCGGCATCCATTTCCTGCTGTCTGATCGGATAGCTCGTCGCCTGGCTGCGTTCGCTCAGCGGATGCTTGGAGATTCCTTCCCATTTCTTTTGCAGTACGGAGCGACGCTCCAGGAAACCATCCAGATTGAACGGCACGTCTTCGTCAAACAAAGCCTGATACCGATTCTGCATCTTCTCGACATAAGTGACTCGCATCTGTTCGGCCGGGATGAGGAGCTGGGCCGTTTCCAGCTGCGTTCGTAATTCGTCGAGCGCCTTCTTCCCGGCCTCCGGATCATTCTTCTTGACGGCTTTCTCGAATTGCTCCGTGGGCGCGGTGAAGGAGATTGCCCGAGAAGGCATCGCCTGGACGGCCTGGGCGATTTCCAACTTGAGCGCCGTGTACGCTTCCGTCAGTTCCGTCGGGAACGCTTCGTCAACGATTTCCTCCAGTTTCTCCACGACCTTCCATTCGACCGACACGGTGAGTTCCGTCTCCGACTCAATCAGGTCCTTGAGTTTTTTTTCGCTGAGGGAGATCTTTTCGAGCGTCTGAAACGTGAAATTTTTGCCGTCACCCTTCACCACCCCTTCGACAACTTTTGAGCCGCCTTTCTCGTCTTTCAGGGCTTTGACATCGGGCGACATGATCTTTTTTCCAACCAGCAATCCGGTCGGAGCCGTTCCGGCCACCACCGCGGCGAAGCGCAAGGCCTTTTTCTTCGCAGCTTTCAACTGCTCCTTCAATTCTTCGTTCATGGCGGTCCATACTCCGTGCTGCGAGTAAAAGTCGAGTAATCGTCGGGGCGGTCCGCAGGCTCGGTTCGCTCCGCCTTCCCCGCGGCCGAAAGAATCTCATCCCCCGGGGCGTCTGATTATAGGGAATCCAAACGGCTGCACGGTTTTCCATTGCAAAGAAGGGGGAGTTCAAAGATAATTATTCCGATGAACTCTGACTGCACGGATTACCGAATTCCCGGCAGCAAACCTTTGGTGCGCCAGTAGTTGCGTCAAACGGCGCTAGGATCCCTCCCCGCTCACCCCGCTTTGCAAAGAAACCACAAGTCCCTATTTTGTCGAGTTGGCGCGCCCGCGCGCAGCGCGGTTGGCGCGCCGGAATGGATGCGGAGCATCATTCAGTAGAGCCGCATGAGCGAGATCTTATTCCATTACGAAAAGATCGCGCCGACGACCTGGGTCTATGTGTCGTCGCTGCTGCTCATCAGCATCTTTTTCAAGTTCAACCGCTTCTGGAGCGTGCGGAATCTCGACTTGATTCTGCTGATCCTGCTCGCTCCCGGACTGCTGATGGTGAATGAATCGCGGCAGGCCCGTACGGCGCAAGTGACTGCCAAGATCACCACCGTCCAACCGGCTCCCCTGGCCGCGTCTGCGCTCTCGGCTCAGGACACGGTGCGGTTGGACGAACTGAGGCGAACCGAGTATTTCGGCTACCTGTGGCTGTTCGGCGTTTCGGCGCTCTGGCTCATCCGGCTGCTGCTCGACCCGACGATGGTCCGGCGGCCGCTGCTGGAGCCGAACCTGAGCAACGGCGGCTTGATCTTCATGGGCTGCGCGCTGTTCGTGTTCCTCAACACCAATGTACTGATGAGCGACGTCGCGCCCGACGACTTGAAGGGCGCGCAGGGAGCGCAAGCGCTACTCGACCGCCAGGATCGCACGGGCGACAAGGACCAGCCGGAGGAATACTGGCGGCGCGGGCCGGGCTTCTACTTTCTGCACCTGCTGCCCAGCATTCCCACGCACCCCTTCGTGCTGGGCGACCACGGCCGGCCGGAGCGCGTGTTCAGCCTCGTGGCCAAATCGATGGCGGTCGCCTCGCAGTTGGCCGTCGTCATCGCACTGATCACCATCGGCTACTGGCATTTCGAGAACCTGAAGATGGGCATCGGCGCGGCGGCGATGTACCTGATGCTGCCTTACACGGCCCAGATGACCGGCCACGTCGATCACGTGCTGCCGGCGGCGCTGCTCCTGTGGGCCGTCGTGTTCTACCGTCGCCCGCTGGTCGCGGGCATCCTGATCGGCCTGGCGCTCTCGGTCTTTTACTATCCGCTGTTCCTGCTGCCGCTCTGGATCAGCTTTTATTGGCAGCGCGGCTTTGCCCGCTTCGTCACGGGCGCACTGGGCTCCGTCGCCGTGATGGTCCTGTCGCTGGTTTTCGTCTCCAAAGACCTGGCGTCGTTCTGGGAGAAATTCCAGCCGATGTTCGCCCTCTGGATTCCGTTCACCAGCAATCTCCACGGCATCTGGGGCCTGGAGTGGGATCCGTGGTTTCGGCTGCCGGTGATCGTGGTTTGCGTGGTGCTGGCCGCGGGGCTGGCCATCTGGCCGTCGCACAAGAACCTGGGGACGCTGCTGAGCTGCTCGGCCGCGATGATGGTCGCCGTGCAGTTCTGGCACGGCTTCGGCGACGGCGGCGGGATGTACATGGCCTGGTACCTGCCGCTGACGCTGATGACGGTCTTCCGCCCGAATCTCGAGGACCGCGTCGCCCTCACCGTCCTGGGCGAGGGCTGGTTCCTCCGCCGCCGCGCGCGGCTCGCCCAGCTCGGCCGCGCTGCGTGACGCGCTAAGGCAGGGCGGCTTGCCCTACGGCGGCAGATGGCTGCGGCCGCTTCTGGACCTGCTGCCACACGACGAACCCGATGCCGCCCAGGACCAGGAACAGCGCGAACCAGAGCACGCCGTCGCGAAAGGCGGCCAGCACGACCTTCAGGCCGGGAAAGGCCGCCAGCAGCGAGAAGAAGAGGGCCAGCACCGAGCAGGCGAAGGCGGCGATCGTCAGGTTGGTTTGCAGTGCGGCGTCCATGGTCGTGGCGCCTGTGAGATGTAAGGTGGAAATCGCAACCACCTGCGTCTTAGCAAATCGGCCAGCCGCGATTCAAGCAAATCCGGCGTGCTATGGGCGGAATTCGGCTACTTCCCGCCGTAAAGCGACCGCTTATTCCGGCTGGCGAAGATTTGCGTTCGCGTCAGCGGCGACGGCGCGAACGTGCGGGCGAAAGCTCCGCGCCGAAAGGCCGCGCGGGGCAATTTCGACTCTCAGGCAGCCGTCGGCAGCGGTGTGATAGACCTCCGCGCCCGCCAGGCGGAACGAGTGCTTGACGCTCTCGACCGCGCGCAAGTCGCCCAGGGTCTGGCTGCCGCTGATGACGACCGTCTCCGGCTCGCTCCACTCGGCGAACCGGCTGGGGTGGCTGCGCGGGCTGCCGTGGTGGGGCGCGAGAACCACGTCGCAGTCCAGCGGCTCCTCGGCCAGCACGTCGTCGAGCCCGGGCGATTCGAGATCGCCGGTGAGCAGCACGCGGCGGCCGGCGTATTCGATCAGCAGCACGATGCTGTTCGCGTTGTCGCTGCCCAGGACGCCGCGGCGCGGCGGGTGCAGCACCTCGATCTTCACGCCGCCGCCCAGTATCAGCCGCTGGCTGCCGTGAATCTCGCGCAGCGGCACGCCGGCCCGCTCAATGGACCTTCGCAACTCTTCCACGGCCGGCTGCCGGCGCTCGAACATGACCGGAGAGACGTAAATCACGCCTACATCGAAACGCTCGAGCAGGTCGGGCAGGGCGTTGAAGTGGTCGGCGTCGGCATGCGAGACGACCACTGCATCGAGGTGCGTGATTCCGCGCGACCAGAGCACCGCCGAGACCGGCCGCACGCCCGCCAGCGGCGAGCCGAGCCGGCCCGCGTCGTAGAGCAGGTTTTTGCCGTCGGGCAACTCCACGAGCACGCTGACGCCGTGGCCCACGGCGACGAAGTTGCAGGCCAGCGGCCGCGGCCGAACTTGCGCGAGCATGCTCGAGCCTATGCCGGACGTCGCCAGCGCAGCGGCGACCCACGCCGCGGCAATCGCCGCCAGCCACTGCCGCCGGGGACGCAGCGCTGGAAAGGCGACGAAGATTGCCAAGAGCGCATAGAACACGCCGATCAGCCAGCCGGGCGGCGCGGGGTGCCAGAGATAGGCATAGGGAATCTCGCGGCCCCAGGCGATGAGCTGCTCCAGCAGCCGCAGGCACTCGTCGCAGCTGACTCCCAGCAGCTTGCCGCCGAGCGCGGTGAAGGGGCCGAACACGAGCGTCCCCAGGCCGGAGTACATAGCCAGCGATACCGGCAGCCACATCAAAAAATTCAAAATCAGCGCGATCGGCGAAATGAGGTTG
>DASRJB010000573.1:0-7247 GCA_035649715.1 Pirellulaceae bacterium | reverse complement strand
GCCGTGCTGCTCATCGCCGAGTGCCTCGACGACTGCAACTTGCGCAAGCTGCACAACGAGGCTATTGAGCTCGGAATGACGCCGCTGGTGGAGTTTTATGAGCCGCGGAACCTGGAGCGGGTGCTGGCGGCCGGGGCAGCGCTGGTGGGAGTCAACAATCGCGACTTGCGGACGTTCGCGGTCGATCTCGGGCACACGGTTCGCATGCGTTCGCAAGTGCCGCTGGATTGTGTTTTGGTGGGTGAAAGTGGCATCGAGAGCCGGGCCGACGTGCTACGATTACAGGAGGCGGGCGTCGAGGCGATGCTCGTCGGCGAAAGCCTGATGCGCGAGCCGGACATCGGCCGCGCGGTGGATCTGCTGCTCGGCCGCGCAGCGTGATGATTCCACACTGCGTGAACTTGTCGCACTGCGTAACCTGTCGCACGGGAGACTCAACATGCCCGGCATGATGGAAGGACTTTCGACCGTCAACAGCTTCCTGCGGACAATGATTGCGCTGGTCGTCATCGGCGGCGTCGGCGTCGCGGGCTGGTTCGGCTACACGACCTACAACGCCAAGGAAATCGACGCTCGCAAGAAAGCTGAGCAGCTGACCGCGGCCACCGCGGCCCTGGCCGACGCCAAGACCCGCCTCGAAACGGCCGAGGCCGACATCGCCGCCAAGGCCGAGCAGATTCGCGAGCGGGACGCGCAAATCACGAAGCTCAACGAGGACGTCGAGAAGCTCGAGACGGCGCTCAGCCTGCTCAAGGTCGATCATCGCGTGGCCCGGCTGACGGCCGTCGATCAAACGAAGGACGAGGCGACCGGGGAGGTGACGACGAAGGTGGAATTCGTTGAATTGAACGACGAGGGGCACCCGATCGACACGCCGCGGCTGTTCCCGATCCGCGGCGACACGGTGTTCCTCGATAATTGGGTTGTGAAGTTCGACGACAAATACGTCGAATCCGCCGACCTGGAGCGGGGGACATCGCTAGTGCTCTTCCGCCGTATCTTCGGCGAGAAGCAGCAGCCGATCGACGGCTTTCCGCTGGACGACGTCGGCTCCGCCCCGCGGGCCTATCAGCGGGGCGGCAAGATGAGCGATTTCGAGAAGCAAATCTGGGGCGACTTTTGGGCGATCGCCAACGACGCCCAGAGGGCCGAGCAGCTGGGCATCCGCGCGGCCCACGGCCTGGCGCTGTCGATGAAGGTCCAAAAGGGCAAGTCCTACACGGTTCAGCTGCGAGCCTCCGACGGGCTCTCGTTCGTGCCCGACGCTGCCGCGCCGGCGAGCGGCGAAGTGAAGCCGAACGAGCGCTAGACGACGTCTTCCGGCGCGAGGCGGCAGGACTGGCTGCCGGCGCCGCTTTCGACCTGAATCGTGGCGTGGCCGATGCCAAAGCGGTCGTGGAGCTCGTGGCTCACCGCGGCGAGCCAGTCGTCGTCGAGCGCAGCGCCGGGCTTGATGAGATGCACGGTGAGGGCGCTCTCCGTGGTGCTCAGGCCCCAGATGTGAAGATCGTGCACCTCGCTCACCCCGGGCAGCGCCGCCAGGTACGCGCGCACGGCCGCGGGATCAATGCCCCGCGGCACGGCATCCAGCGAGAGGTTCACCGCCTGCCAGAGCAGGTCCCAGGTGCTCCAGGCAATGACGCCGGCGATGAGCAGGCTGAGCAGCGGATCGACGCGCTGCCAGCCAGTGAAGGCGATGACGATGCCGGCGACGACAACGCCCAGCGACACGGCGGCGTCGGCGGCCATGTGCAGGAACGCCCCGCGGACGTTCAGGTCGTGGTGGCGGCCGCGCAAGAACAACAGCGCTGTCAGCGTGTTCACCGCCACGCCGATGCCGGCGACCACGATCACCGGCACGGGCGCGGCCGGCGTCGGCTGAATGAGCCGGCCAATGGCTTCCCAGACAATCGCGCCGACGGCCGCGAGCAAGAGCAGCGCGTTGGCCAGCGCCGCCATGATCGACGACCGTCGCAGGCCGTATGTCCGCCGCCTGCTGGGCCGCTGGCAAGCCAGGTAGCTCGCGCCCCAGGCCAGCAGCAGGCCCAGCACGTCGCTCAGGTTGTGGCCGGCGTCGGCCAATAGCGCCAGCGAGCCGGCCCAGAATCCAAACGCGGCTTCGACGACTACGAAGGCCGCGTTCAGGGCAACTCCGATCGCAAAGGCCGGCGTGGTGCTCGCCGTGCCGGAATGATCGTGATCGTGGTGGTGTGCGTGGCCCATTTCCCGGCGAAACGAAGCGCGAGTTGCCTCACTTTCATTCTAGGTCCCAAATACTTGGGAACCGAGATTTTCTGAATGGGCCAGTGTCGCTAACCCCGTCTCGACCGCAGCCGTCAGTGCGTCGTCATCTCGCTGCTCAGGCCGCCGGCGGCGGGGACGTAGCAGAGCCGCGTGTAGTCCATGACCATGCGGTGGGCGCTGAATCGCCAGGCCAGCGTGCTGATGCTGTTCATCATCCGCTTGACCCAGTGCCGCGGCAGGCCGTCCACGTCGCGGTCGTAATACATCGGCACGACCTGGTCCTCGATCACGCGATACAGCGACTCCGCGTCACGCTTGTCCGTGATCGCGTCATCGACGTGGCTGTGCCCCTGGCCGATCGCGAAGCCGTTGGAGCCGTCGTAGGCCTCGGCCCACCAGCCGTCGAGGATCGACAGGTTCAGTCCGCCGTTGAGCACCGTCTTCTCGCCGCTGGTGCCGCTGGCTTCCAGCGGCCGCCGCGGATTGTTCAGCCAGACATCGACCCCCTGGATCATGTGCCGGCAGACGTTCATGTCGTAGTCTTCGACGTAGGCGACGCGGCTAGCGAACCGCGGGTCCTTCCGCAGGTTGGCGATCGTCTGGATCAGCCGCTTGCCGGGCTCGTCCTTGGGATGGGCCTTGCCGGCAAAGACGAACTGCACCGGCCGCTCCTTGTCGTTGCAGATCGCGTTCAGCAGGTCGAGGTTGTTGATGACCATCGTGGCCCGCTTGTACGTGGCGAAGCGGCGGCCGAAGCCGATCGTCAGCACGTTGGGATCGAGCACGTTGCGGGCGGCCTCGACGGCGTCGTCACTTTCGCCGCGGCGGCGGCACTGCCGGCTGACGCGGCGGCGGACGAACGCCAGCAGCAGGTTCTTGAGGGCGTTGTGCGTTTCCCAGAGTTCGCCCGGATCGACGCTGTGGATGTTCTGCCAGACTTCCGGCTCGCCCATGCGGAAGATCCACTGGGCCGGGAAGTGCCGGTCGTAGAGCTGCAGCATCTGCTGGGCCAGCCACGTCGGGATGTGCACGCCGTTGGTGATGTGGCCGATGGGAATTTCCTCTTCGACCCGCCAGGGCCAGAGCGAGGCCCACATCCGCCGCGAGATATGCCCGTGCAGCTGGCTCACCGCGTTGGCCCGCCGCGAGAGCTTGAGGCCGATCACGGTCATCGTGAACGCTTCCTGGTCGTTCTGCGGCTCGACGCGGCCCAGGCCCATCAGCTGCTCGTAGCTGATGCCGAGCTGGTCGCGGAGCGGCCCGAGATGCTCCTCGACCAGGCCGCCGTGAAAGCGGTCGTGGCCGGCGGGGACGGGCGTATGCGTGGTGAAGACCGTCTGGCGGGCCACCTCGCGGAAGGCGTCGTCGAACCGCATGCCGTCGTCGTGCATCCGTTCGCGGATTACCTCCAGCGGGGCGAACGCGCTATGCCCTTCGTTCAAGTGATAGACGCCGGGCGTGATCCCCAGGGCTCGCAGCGCCTTGACACCGCCGACGCCCAGCACCAGCTCTTGCCGGATGCGGACCCGCTCGTCGCCGCCGTACAGCCGGCTGGTCAGCTCGCGGTCGTGCGGGCTGTTCCCTTCCACGTCGCAGTCGAGCAGGAACAGCCGCACGCGGCCGACGTGCATCATCCAGACCTTGGCGAAGAGCGGGCCGTTGCGGGTATCGACGCGGACGGTGATGGGCTTGCCCTGCGGAGAGAGGGCCGGCTCCATCGGCACGTTCTCGACCTTGGTGTCGATGTACTCCTCGCGCTGCCATCCGGTGTCGTCGAGCTGCTGCTTGAAATAGCCCTGGTCGTAGAACAGGCCGATGGCGACGAGGTTCACGCCCAAGCCGCTGGCGCTTTTGATGTGGTCACCCGAGAGCACGCCCAGGCCGCCCGAGTAGATCGGAATCGATTCGTGCAGGCCGAACTCGGCCGAGAAATAGGCCACCGGCTTGCCCCCCAGAACCCCCGCGTTCCAGGCCGCCCAAGTCTGCTTGTTCGCCAGGTATTCCTTCAGCCGGCGGTGGGCATAGTTGATGCGGCTGTAGAGCACCATCTCGGCCGCCCGCTGGGCGAGGCGCTCGGCGGTGAACTCGCGGAGCAGGGCGATCGGGTTGTGGTCGAGCTGCCGCCAGCGGATCGGGTCGAGGTCGCGAAAAAGGCTGATGATCTCGGGATGCCACGTCCAGTACAGGTTGCGGGCCAGGGACCAGCATTTGTCGTAGAGCGACTGGGCCGAAAGCTCGCCTGCCAGGAACGGATTCGGTTCCGGGACGATGCTGGTGTCGATCGTCGTCATGCGAAGAGCCTTCCGCGGCGAGAGCCAGAGCTGATGAGCATGCGGGCCGCTATGAGCGGACCCTAGCAACTGTTATCGGCACATTAAGCGACGTGTCAAGCAACGGGCGATTACATCCGCCGCAGACTGCCCTAAATGCGGACTTAGCGGAGTTTAGGTTGCCCTTGATGGCTGGTGCTTCCTTGCCCACCGTGTGATCCAAGATTCGAGCGGGAGAAAATAGATCGCGGTCAGCATCGCGTTGAATTGGAAGCCGTAGTCGAACGTGGCCAGGACGCCGGCGTAAAACGCGAGCAGCGCCAGGCCGATCCAGGTTCGCAGTCGCGGGAAGATCGCCAGAATGCCGGACGATTCGACGACGAGCGTCAGCACTTGCAGCCCGCGCGTGAACGAGCGGCTGCTCAGCAGGAACTGGGTCGTCGGCGACCAGGGTCGGCCCCAAAGGTACGTCCACAATTGCAGCGAAGTGCCGGTGGCCCACTGCGGGCCGCTGTAGAGCAGCTTCGAGAGACCTGCGGCGGTGTGGAAGATGCCGATGTAAGCGATCGAGGCCAGCGAGACCCAGCGCGGGACCAGCGGCGTTTGCCAAAACGTGCCGGCGGCGATTCTCTCGCGGATCAGTCGCGCATCGCCGGTAATCCAAAGGGCTTGAATCACCAGCAGCATGTTCGCCATGTGAAAGATGTG
Source organism: Pirellulaceae bacterium (assembly GCA_035649715.1). GTDB lineage: Bacteria > Planctomycetota > Planctomycetia > Pirellulales > Pirellulaceae > CAYLLN01. The sequence continues at coordinate 2,025 of DASRJB010000573.1, read as the reverse complement.
CGCCGTGTTGTAGGTCGTCTCGACGTGCAGCGACCAGACGCAAGTGAAGCCGGCCACCGTCAGCCAGCACGACCAGGGGAGCCAACGGTTGAGGGCCCACAGCACGATGCCCGCAATCAGCAGCCCGCGGCAGGCCAGCCACGTCGCGGGGCTGGCAACTACAGAGTCCGGCAGCCACGAGAGCAGTGAGACGAAGCCGGATCGCTCGCCGGTGCGGATCTCGAACCGCCAGACAGCCAGGACCATTGCCGTGGCCAAGAGCAGCCAGATCACGAGCTGATTGAAGTGCGGCAGCGTCCGCTCTTCCAGCCGCGTCAGCCATTTGGTCGGTAGCACAGGTGGTCTCGCTTAGCCCCGGCCCCCAGGCCGGCGTGCCGCCGAACATACGCCATCCGCCGCCCCTGGCAAGCCGGCAGGTTGCCACTACGATCAAGTCATGTCCGATCCCCTGGGTTGGCTTGACGACGCGCTCGCCGACTTGGACCGCCGCGCGCTGCGGCGTACGCTGACCGCGCGCCGCGGCCCGCAGCGGGGCGACCGGATCGAAATCGGCGGCCAGTCGCTCGTCAACTTCGGCTCCAACGACTACCTCGGCCTCGCCAGCGATCCGCGAGTCGCCGCGGCTGTCCGGGCCGCGCTCGGCGACTATGGCTGGGGCAGCGGCGCCAGCCCGCTGGTCACCGGCCGCTCGGACCTGCATGCCGAGCTCGAACGCAAGCTGGCCGAATTCCAGGGCACCGAGGCTGCGCTGCTCTTCCCCTCGGGCTACGCCGCCAACGTCGGCGCGATCACGGCCCTCGCAAGCAAAGGGGACGCGATCTACAGCGACGAACTCAACCACGCCAGCCTCATCGACGGCTGCCGGCTGAGCGGGGCGGCGGTGCACGTGTATCCGCACCGCGACGTGGGCCAACTGCGGCAGCTTTTGATTGACTCGCGTCAAGTGCGGCGGAAGCTGATCGTTACGGATTCGCTGTTCTCGATGGGCGGAGATCGCGCGCCGCTGGAGGGACTGGCGGAACTGGCCCAGCGCTATGACGCGATGCTGCTGGTCGATGAAGCACATGCGACCGCCATTTTTGGGGCGACTGGTCGGGGGCTTGCCGAAGAAGCGGGAGTCGAGGACGGAGTCCACATCCGCGTTGGCACGCTGAGCAAGGCGCTCGGCAGTCTGGGCGGTTTTGTAGTGGGCGGACGGACCTTGATCGACTGGCTGGCCAATCGCGCCCGCCCCTACGTCTATTCGACCGCTGCGCCGGCGGCGCTGGCTGCCGCGGGGCTGGCAGCGCTGGAGCTGATTGCCGGCGAACCAGAGCGCCGCCAAACGCTGCAGCAGTTGGCCTCATTCGCCCGACACGAGTTCTTGCGGCAGCGCGTGAACTACAGCGGCGCCTTCAGCCAGATCATGCCCGTTCGCATCGGGAATCCGCACCAGGCAATCGCCGCGGCCGCGCATCTGCGAGACTCGGGCTTCCTGGTACCGGCGATCCGCCCGCCGAGCGTCCCCGAGGGCCAGTCGCTGCTGCGGATCAGCCTGACGTGCCTGCATACCGAGCGGCAGGTGGAGGACCTCGTTGCCGCGCTGTGCGAAGTGGCGCGATAATCGAGCCATGCCGGCGAACCTCACTCCCCAGTACAAGAAAGCCGAAGAGGAGTACCGCCGCGCGCAGACGCCGGAGGAGGAGCTGCGATGCCTGGAGCTGATGCTGCGGGAGATTCCCAAGCACAAGGGCACCGACAAGCTGCAGGCCGAGCTGAAGGCCAAGATCAGCAAGGCCAGGCACGAGACGGAACAGGCGAAGAAGACGGCGAAAAAGGGGCATCACGGGCCGCACATCCAACGGCAGGGCGCGGGGCGGGCGACGATCCTCGGCGGCCCCAACGCGGGCAAGAGCCAGCTGCTCGCCCGCCTGACCCGGGCCACGCCCGAGGTCGCGCCCTATCCGTTCACGACCCGCGAGCCACAACCGGGGATGATGCCCTGGGAGGATGTGCAGGTGCAGCTTGTCGATACGCCGCCGATCA
>DASRJB010000572.1:0-13624 GCA_035649715.1 Pirellulaceae bacterium | reverse complement strand
GTAGGGCATGTTCGTGTAAGGCCTGTCCGCGAATTGCGATGCGTACGGATAAGTGTTGGTTGTCGCCTGCGGCGCCGGCGCGGATGCCGGTGGGGCCGTGGCCCCGAGCAGCGGATAGAGCTTCGCGGCAAAAACCCATTGGCCGTCCGCCTCGCACAGGACTTGCGACTGGGCCGTGATGCGGCCCTGCTGCAGCCACTGGTCCAGCTCGGCCCTCGCCACCGGGCCATACGTCAGGCCGTCGGGCGTTCGCAAGTGCCAGCGGTCTATCCCGCCTGGCGAAGCGCTGGCAGCCGCGGGCCAGTGGACGGGCTGTGAAAGACTCGCGGCCTGCGGCACGGTATAGATCGTCTGGCAGGCCGGGCAGCGCGCGGTCTTTCCCGCGTGCTCGTCGGCGATGCGCAGTTGCCGACCGCAGGTCTGGCAAACGGTTTCGATCGGCATGCTCGACTAAAAATTGCCCGCGATGGCCGCCAGGAGAAAGACGAACAACATCAGGACGCAGCCCATGATGCAGAGCAGCGACAGAATCATACCCAGGACCTGCCCGGCCTGCGTCAGCCCCTCGCCGCTGCGGTCCATGCGGCCGGCCCGCATCTCATTCAGGTCGTGGCTGCCCATGACCCAGGCCATCAAGCTGAAGATCGGGCAGGTCATGAAGCCGAGCAGGCCCAGCACGAGAATCAGGCCGCCGCGATGCGGATTGACGTATTGCCGCGTCGCCGCGCCTGGCTCGGCGAGCTGCTCGGCGGTCCAGGGATAGGTCTGCGGCCCGGTATTTGCGGCCGTGACCTCGGGACGGCGGAGGTTGGGAAAGAACTCGGTCGCGGGCCGCCAGGTGCCGTCGGCGTCGTCGGCCAGCTGACAGCCGGCGGTGACCCGGCCCTCGGCGGCCCACTCCTGCACCTGCCGCCAGTCGAGCGGGCCGTACGTGGGGCCGCCAGCCGTCCGCAGATGCCAGCGGCCGTCCTTCGCAGCGACCGGGCTGGTCGTGCCGCCCGGGGCGATGCTGATTTGCTGGCAAGCGGGGCAGCGGACCTGCTTTCCGGCGTGCTCGTCGGGCACACGCAGCGTGCGGCTGCATCCGGGGCAGAGAATTTCGATGGCCATGGGGAGCCGGCCAGCAGGCCGGGGCTAAGCGGCGGGCGGAGCATCGCGAGGCGCAGCGGGGCAAATCGGTTGCCAGCTATTCGTCGGCGCGCCTACAATATCGGGGTAAAGGGTGCTCCGCGACCTGTTTGACGGCGGATCAGTCATGTTCCTTGAATACTGGCCGTGGATTCTGGCAGCAGCGGGCGTGGCGCTGGCCGCCGCGGCCCTCGGCTGGTGGCTGCTGCGGCGGCCGCCGCGGAGGCCCCGCATCGAGCGGGCCCGCAAGCTGTTCCACCTCCAGCGGGAACGCGTCGAGCACCGGCTATTCATGCTGGCGTCGAAGAGCGGGATGCCCCGCGGCCTGGAATGGGTGGAGTGCGATTTTGAGGACGACGTCTCTTTCGCCCGCGACCGGCACACCGGGCGTCTGCGGGCCCTGGTGGCCGTGACGATCCGCTTCAAGGCCATCGAAGGCGGCCCGATGGAAGACAACCCCAACGTCGATAACCTGCGGGCCGCCAGCGCCGTCTTCCACCTCGACGGCGACGACTGGGGCACCGACGGCCGGGTGATGTTCAACGTCAACCCCACCGAAGCGATCCAGCTCTACCGCGAGGAGCTGGAGCTCGTGGAGTAGTGCCTCGCGAGTCGAGGCCCTCCAGCGGCAGAGCCGGTACGGCGTGGCTGGGACTCGGTACTTCATTGACATTAGTGTACCGATTGTTACAATGCTTGCGGCTGGGGACGGGATCGTTGCATCTCAGCCTAACGTGCATAAACTGCATACGGCGCGTGCCTTGGAATCGACGTTAAGTCTTATCGCAACACAGAGTTGCGCCGAAAACTCTGCTGCCGGAAATTTTTGAAATATGCATATGCAGACCAGGGCGAGCACTGAGTTCCCCCCGGTGCATCCGCGATGCGATTCGCGGTCGTGCACGCCAAGCCCGCGCGCATAGTGCGCATAATGCCAATCGCCTGAATTGCAATGCAACTCGTTTGGCCACAATAACTTGCGACCAGTTCCGCCCCCCAACACTTTCTTCGCAATATGCGCGCATAGGCACTGATCTGGCGGCGGCTCCGGTCGATTCCGCCGCCTTGATTCGACCGGTGAGGCTAACCATCCTACGATAGTGGCGCTTCGTTCCCGCCCCTTGCGGACCCTCCCATGGCTGAAGCTTCCTTGTTGTGCGTGACCATCGGCCGCGGGCGGCACCGGGCGATGATCGCCGAGCACAAGCACCTGGCCGAGCAAGGCTGCAAGCTCGTGGAGTTGCGGCTGGATTTCCTGGTCACGGAGCCGAACCTGAAGCGGCTGCTGCCGGAGCGGCCTTGCCCGGTGATCGTCACCTGCCGCCGCGAGAAGGACGGCGGCCGCTGGGTGCAGGGCGAAACCGAGCGGATGATGCTGCTGCGGCAGGCGATCGCGGCGGGCGTCGAGTATGTCGATCTGGAGGAGGACATCGCGGCGCAAATCCCGCGGTTCGGCAAGACCAAGCGGGTCATCAGCTACCACAATTTCCAGGAAACGCCCGAGGACCTGACGCACCTGCATGCCCGGCTGTCGGAGCTCGACGCCGACGTGGTGAAGATCGCCACGATGGCCCACGACCCGCACGACAACCTGCGGGTCATGCGGCTGATGCGGACCAGCCGCGTGCCGACGATCGCGATCTGCATGGGCGAGTTCGGGCAGCCCTCGCGAATCCTGGCGGGGAAATTCGGAGCGCCGTTCAGCTATGCGACCTTCTCGGCCGAGCGGACGATGGCTCCCGGCCAGCTGTCGTACGAGCAGATGAAGGAGGTCTATCACTACGAGAAGATCAACCCCGACACCGAGGTCTATACGGTGATCGCCGATCCGGTCGCCCATAGCCTGAGCCCGCACATTCACAACGCGGCGTTCGAGGCGGCGGGCCTGAACAAGGTCTACGTGCCGTTCCGCGTGCGGCCGGAGGACCTGGGGCAGTTCCTCAGCGATTGCCGCGAGCTGGCGGTGAAGGGCGTGAGCGTCACGATCCCGCACAAGGAAGAAATCCTGAAATACAAGTCGAAGTGCGACGAACAGACCGACGAGATTGGGGCCTCCAACACGCTGGTCTTCAAGGATGAAGACCGGATCGCCTACAACACCGACTATCGGGCGGCGATGAACAGCATCGACACCCAGTTCGGCGGCGACGAGACGAACTCGGGGCTGCGGACCAAGTCGGCCCTGGTGCTCGGTGCTGGCGGCGTGGCGCGGGCGATCGTGGTCGGCCTGCGGCGGCGGCGGGCCGCCATCACCGTCACTTCGCGCAAGCTCGATCGGGCCGACGACCTGGCCCGGTTCTGCGGCGGACAGTCGGTGCCGTGGGAGCTGCGCGAGGGCGTGAACCCCGACCTCGTGATCAACTGTACGCCGGTGGGAATGCACCCCAACGTGGACGAGTCGCCGCTGCCTGTCTCGCAGCTGCGGCGCGACATGGTCGTGTTCGACACGGTCTATAACCCCGAGCAGACGCTGCTGCTCAAGCAGGCCCGCGAGGCCGGCTGCACGGTGATCACGGGCGTGGACATGTTCGTCGGCCAGGCGGGGCTGCAATACAAGCTGTTCACCGGCGAAGATCCGAACGTGGACCTGATGCGGCAGGTCGTCCGGCGGACAATCAGCGCGGTGCGGCGTCAAAACGGATGAACTTGTTCCTCATCGGCTATCGGGGCAGCGGCAAATCGACGGTCGCCGCCGCGCTGGCCGAGCGGCTCCGCTGGCCGTGGATCGACGCCGACGCAGAGCTGGAGCGACGGGCGGGCCTGTCGATCAAGGAGATTTTCGCCCGCGAAGGCGAGAGCGGATTTCGCCAGAGCGAGGCCGACGTGGTCCAGGACCTCGCCGGCCGCGATGGGTGGATCGTCGCCTTGGGAGGCGGCGCCGTCCTGCGCGACGACAACCGGCGGGCCGTCGCCGGCCGCGGCAAAATCGTCTGGCTGAAGGCCTCGCCCGAAACGCTGGCGAAGCGCATTCATGCCGACCCGACGACGGCCGAGCGGCGACCGAACTTGACAGCCCAGGGCGGTCTGGCCGAAATTCGCGAGCTTGTAACTCGCCGCGCGCCGCTCTATGCCGCGTGGGCGGACCTGACGGTCGTGGCGGAGGAGCAATCGCCCGCCGAGATCGCTGACCGCATTTGCCGCGAGCTGCACCTGGAAACAACCACCCCGTGAAAGCGCTTCTGGACCTGCCGCTCGAAGTCAAGCTGGCGGCGCTTGCGCTGATCGGATTGGCGGTGGGCAGCGCCGTGAACTGGGCGATTTACGCCCTGGCGTGGCACTCGCGGCCGATCAGCCCCTGGCAGAGGCCCGACCCCAAAGCGTTGCCGCGGCGGTGGGCCGACTATTTGCCGCTAGTCGGCTGGTTGGGCCTGGCGCGCGAGGCATCGCTGCATGGCAAGGGATTCTGGGTTCGCCCGCTGGCGATCGAGCTGTTTATCGCGGTCGGATTGCCGGCGCTGTACTGGTGGGAAATTACCGAGCACTTGGCGCCGCCGGTGATGGGCGTGCGAGCGCCGCAGGCGATGTTGCACTGGGAGTTCCTGAGCCATGCGATCCTGATCTTGTTCCTGACCGTGGCGACGTTCATCGACTTCGACGAACAAATGATCCCGGACACGATCACCGTTCCCGGCACGCTGATCGGCCTCTTGCTGGCAGGCCTCGCGCCCGGTTCGCTGCTCCCGGTGTTCCGGATCATCAACGTAGCCTTAGGGGCGCTTGGTTACGGACCTCTGCTGCTCACGTCGTCGCAGCTCTGGCCTGGCTGGCTCGACGGCTGGCAGGGGCTGGCGCTGGGCGCGGGAATCTTCTGCTGCTGGTGCCTGGTGCTGATTCCCGCGCTAGCCACGCTCCGCCGCGGCTGGCAGAAAGCGATCCAGTACTACTTCGCCAGCATCATCCGCGAGCAGACCTGGTGGCAGATGCTGATCCTGGCGGCAATCGGCAGCGCGTACATCGCGTTCATCTGGCGCGGCGGCGGCCCGGCATGGCAGAGCCTGCTGACGGCGCTGGTCGGCCTGGCCGGCGGCGGCATTTTGGTGTGGGGCGTGCGGATCGTGGGCTATGTCGCCTTGCGGAAAGAGGCGATGGGCTTCGGCGACGTGACGCTGATGGCGATGATCGGAGTGTTTCTGGGCTGGCAAACCTGCCTGGTGGTGTTCTTCCTGTCGCCGCTGGCGGCGCTGATCGTCTCCTTGACCCAGTGGGTCCTGACGGGGCGGCGCGACATCGCGTTCGGCCCCTACCTGGCGCTGACCGCGGTGGGGGTGATTGTGAATTGGAACGCCGTGTGGGCGTTCGCGGGGCCGCTATTCGCGGCGGGAATGCTCGTGCCGGCCATGGTCGCCGCGGGCCTCTTGCTGATGATGGGCCTGCTGATGCTCTGGCGGATCATCGAACAGGCGCTGTTTGCTGGCGAGAAGGAGCCAGGGACCAAGAGCCGGTAACCAGTTGACAGTGATGAATGGCTCCTGGCCCCTGAGTCACGCCGATTCCGTCCAGCTCTTGGCGGCGGCTTGCAAGCGGTCCTTTTCGACGCCGGTGGGCGTGAGAGGAGTGGCCGATTTGGACTTGGGATTATGTTCCTGAGCGATGAGATAGCACTTGAGACTGGCCAGCAGCCGCTGGGCTTTTTCCAGCACGTCGCGGCGGCGGCGATCGCGGCCGCGCTGCGGGCGGATGGTGACGTGGATCACGGTCCGGACGATCTTGCCCGGCGCGCCGGACTGCGCGGGCGACGACGACTCGTCGAACCGCATCTCGATCACGAACGGCACCAGCCGGTCGGCGGCCCGGCGGAGCAATTCCTGGCCGCTTTCCACCTTGAGCACGAGGTAGTTCTCGGTGACCGAATCGATCTGGGCGTGGTGGTCGGCGACGAAGCCGCGCATCTTCTCGACGACGACGTGGAACGGCACGCCGGTGGCCAGCGTCCGCTGCAGGACCTGGTCGGGGCGAGTCGGCAAGAGCCACGAGAACCAGCTGGAGCGCTTGGGGGCAGCGTCCTGGTCGCCGAATCCGGAGCCCAGCTGGACGACGGTGTTGCGGCCGCTCGATTTGGCCTGGTACAAGGCCCGGTCGGCCCGCCGCAGCATCGTCTCGGGCGTATCGCCGGACTGCACTTCGGTGACGCCGAAGCTGGCCGAGACCGAGCGGCCCTGCAAGACCGCCATGGGCAGCTCGGCCACTTCCTGCCGCAGCTCTTCGGCCCGCCGCGTGGCCGTGGCGTTGTCGCAGTCGGCGCAGAGCAGCACGAACTCCTCGCCGCCGTAGCGGGCCACGAGGTCGCCCGAGCGGCAGTGCCGCCGCAACAGTGCGGCGAACGTGATCAGCACTTCGTCGCCGGCCTGGTGGCCGTAGGTGTCGTTGACGCGTTTGAAGAAGTCGAGGTCGCAAAGGATCAGGCTGCAGGGAATCCGCCGCTCCAGGTGCGACTCGACGTAGCTCGCCAGGATGCGGTCGAACTCGGCCCGGTTGGCGACCTGGGTCAGCGGATCGCGGGTGGCCTTTTCGTGCAGCGACTGAATCCGCTGCTCGAGCGTGATCTGGCTCGAAGCGTCGTGCAGCAGCAGGGCCGCGCCGTGGGCCGCGCCCCCTTTGCCGTGCACCGGCACCAGGTGGGCATCCACTTCCAGCCGCTGGCCGCTGCGCCCGGCGATCGACAGCCGCCGCAGCGTCTGCACGCCGCTGTGAATGGCCCGAATGACGGGGCAGACGTCGTCGTCCAGGACTTGGCCCTTGTCGTCGCGCATGCCGAGCAGCGTGGGCGACCAGTGCTTGTGGACGATGCTGGCGGCGGCGATGCCCGTCAGCCGCTCGGCGGCGCGGTTCCACATCAGAATCCGCAAGGCGCTGTCCACGAAGAGGACGGCGTCGTGCATGCTCTCCAGCAGCTGGCCGTAGAACATGCCTTCGCGATAGGCGACGGTCGAAGGTCGTGTGGGCGTGCGCTGCCAGAGGGCGTTGCTTTCGTCGCGGGCCAGTTCTTTCAGCCAATACCGCGCGACGACCGTTTGCAGCTTGACCGGGTCGGCGTTCACGTACGCGCAGAATTCCTGCACCAGCCGCGGGTCGAATTGCGTGCCGGCGAACTGGAACAGCTCCGCCAGCGCCCGTTCCTGGGCCAGCGCCCGGCGATAGACTTGGTCGCTGGTCATCGCGTCGAAGGCATCGACGATCGCCACGATCCGCGCGCCCAGGGGCAGGTCTTCGCCGCGGTGGGTCGCGCCGTCGCGGCTCCCGTCGAACCAGTCGCCGGAGTGCTGCACGATCTTGAGGATGCTCGACGTGGCGCAGCAGTTCCGCAGGATATCGACGCCGATCTGGCGGTGGCGCTCGACGACGAGGTACTCCTCCGGCATGAGCGCGGCTGGCTTGAGCAGGATCGAGTCGGCGATGCCGATCTTACCGATGTCGTGGAGCAGTGCGGCGACTTCCAGCTCGTCCCGCTCGAGGTCGGTCAGGCCCAGCAGCGCGCTCCAGGCCGAACAGCTGAGGGCCACGCGGAGGCTGTGGTGCGCGGTCGGGGCGTGCTTGGCGCGAAGCGCGGCGAACAAGCTGGCGGCGATTCCCAGCCGCACCTGCACCAGCTCGTTTTCGACGGCGAGCTCGGTCGTGTCGAGGATTACGGGAGCAGGCGGCGGAGGAGGCGGGGCTTCGAGCGAGGTCAGCAGCGTGGCGACGGCGCCGATCTGCGCGTCGGCGGTTCGCTCTGGCTCCAGGCGCGGAGATTCGGCGAGCGGCGGCGCGCCCGCTTGGATCGCGTCGATCGGAGTCTCAGAGGGCATGCCAGTCAACGATCCGGGCCGAGAGTCCGCTTCGGCGCAGACCGATTAGGGGGAACGATCGTCTCCGGCAGCCGCGAATCGGCCGCCTTCCTGCGCAAAGTTAGGTCGTGGGGGGACTTGCGGCAAACCTGGCGGCGCGGGGCGAGAGCAGAGAGAAGGGGTTTGGCACCCAGCGCGTCGATTGTGGCGAGAATGCCGGGGCTGCCATCCGCGCAAGAGGAAGCGCTACTGAGCGGCGATCCGAATTTGCCGAAAAAAGTCGGGCAGGAACTGTTGCCATTCCGTTCGGTTGACGCTCATTCCGGTCGCTCTCTACAATCAACCCGTGAATGCGGCGGCATCTCCCCAGCGAATTCGCCGATTCAGGATTCGTTCACGCCTGGCGCCCGTGGTTCGCAGGATTCCGCGGTCATGTTTTATCTGATGGCAAACAACGGCCCGCAGCAGGGCCGGCGCTACGAGCTGAAGGGGGACAAGTGGGTTCTCGGCCGGCACCCGGACTGCCAGATCGTGATTGAGGTCGGGGCCGTCAGCCGCAACCATTGCCAGGTAATCCGCGACGGCAGCCTGTTTTTCGTCGAGGATCTGGGCAGCCGCAACGGCACGTTCATCAACGACGAGCCGGAGAAGATGGAAGGCCGGCGGCAGCTCAAGCCGGGCGACCTGGTGCGGGTCTGCGAGGTGACGTTTACGTTCCGGTCGGATGACGTTGCACACAACGTGCCGCCGACCGGGCCGGTGAACAAGATGATCGATGGGGCGGGCCTGGGAGCGTTCCTGGCCGACGACGAAGGCCAGCCGCCCAGCTCGACGATCATGTCCAAGCTGGACGTGTCGAGCTCCAGCCGCGGCAACCTGCACGTCAGCGCCAGCGCCGAAGTCAAGCTGGCGGCGATGGTGGAGATTATCCAAAGCTTGGGACGGGCGCTGGCGCTAGACGATGTGTTGCCGCAGGTACTCAAGAGCCTGTTTAAGATTTTCGTGCAGGCCGACCGCGGCTTCATCGTGTTGCAGACCCCCGACAACAAGCTGATCCCCCGCTGGGTCCGCCTCCGCCGGGAGGATTCGACGGATACGCTGCGGATCAGCCGCACGATCATCCGCCACGTCATGGAATCGAAGCAGGCGATCCTTTCAGCCGACGCGGCGAGCGACGAGCGGTTCGAGATGAGCCAGAGCATCGCCGATTTCCGCATCCGCTCGATGATGTGCGCCCCGCTGATGGACAACGAGGGGAACGCCTTCGGGGCGCTGCAGATCGACACGCTCGACCAGCGGCAGCGGTTCACGAAGGAAGACCTGGAGCTATTGGTCAGCACGGCCTCACAGGCCGCGGTCGCGATTCAAAACGCGCAGCTGCACGAGCAGGCCCTCAAGCAGCGCGAGCTGGAGCGCGACATGGCGCTGGCCACCGAGGTCCAGCACGGCTTTCTGCCTGATCGCAAGCCGGAGCTGCCGGGCTACGAGTTTTTCGACTACTACCAGCCCGCCTCGCAGATCGGCGGCGACTATTTCGACTACATCCCGCTCACCGGCGGCCGGGTGGCCATCGTGGTGGCCGACGTGGTCGGGCACGGCGTCGCCGCGGCGCTGCTCATGGCCAAAGTCTCGGCCGAAACGCGGTTCGCCCTCTACAGCGAGCCGACGCCCGCCGCTGCGATCACCCGGCTGAACGAGCGGATGTGCCAGTCGAACCTCCAGCGGTTCGTGACGATGATCCTGCTGGTGCTCGATCCAGCTGCCCACCGGGCGCTCATCGTCAATGCCGGCCACATGGCGCCGCTACACCGCAAGTCCACCGGCAAGATTGAAGAGCCCGGCGACTCGAACGCCGGCTTGCCTCTGGGCGTGACCGATGCCCTCGGCTACGAGCAAAGTGAGATCGACATCGCTCCGGGTGATTGCCTGGTCCTGTTCACGGACGGCCTCAACGAATCGATCGACGCCAACGGGGCGTTTTACACGATCGACCGGCTCCGTGATCTGCTGCGAAAGCTCGGGCCCAAGCCGCAAGCGGCGGGCCAGGGGATTGTGGATGACGTGCGGAAGTTCCTGGGCAAGGCGGCCCAGAACGACGACATGTGCCTGGTTTGCTTCGGCCGGGCCGGTTAGGGCTACCTGGGGCGGCGAAGGAACTTCCCCCGGCGGCCTAACTGCGGATAGCGTTTTCTGAGCTGGCGCTCGAGTCGGGCGATTTGCTTGTCCATCTTCCGGCTGAACCGCAGGAACGGCTTGAGAGGGACGATGACTTTGCCCGCTGCCTCTTCGTCCCGCAACATCACAAACCAGGTTTGCGGCGCATCGCTGGTCACTTCAGTTTCACCCCTTCGCTGTGGCGGCCCCGTGTCCCTATCTGGTATTCGCACCGTGACCTCTCATCTTGTGACGCCGCAGCCCCCCGATAAGTTCGCGCTGCACAGCGCGGGTCGCCGGATTTTCCGGAATCGCGCGAACCCGGCGCGGGCGCTGGCCATCCTGGGGCCATCCCGGAGCACCGCATGGATCCCAACTGGTATCGCACCTTCTTTGACGACATTACGGTCGATTTCTGGCGGCAGGCGGCGACGCCCGAGTGGACTACGGCGGAAGTCGATCTGGCCTGGCGCGAGTTGCGGCTGGCCGCCGGCAGCCGCGTTCTCGATTGCCCCTGCGGCCACGGCCGGCATGTCCTGGAGCTCGCCAGACGCGGCTGTCAGGTAATCGGGATCGACTACTCGGAATATTCCCTGCAGGTCGCCCGCGAGTCCGCGGCAGAGCAGAAGCTCGCGGTCGATCTGCGGCGGGGCGACATGCAAGAGCTGCCCAGCCTGCCGACTTGCGATGCGGCGATTACGCTCGGCAATTCACTGTTCTACTGCGAGCACGCCGCCACCGGCCGGTTCTTTCAGTCGGTCGCTCGCGCCCTGCGCAAGGGCGGTCGCTGGCTGCTGAACACCGGCACGGTTGCCGAATCGATCATCGCTCACTTAAAGCCGGAGCTGAACTACGAGCTGGGCGAGTTCAAGGCCCGGTTCAGCAACACCTACCACGTGGCCGACAGTTGCCTGGAAACGCTTGCGGAGATCACCCGCGGCGCCCGCACCGAGAGCCGCACGATCTGGCAATGCTTTGTAACGGTCGGCGAATTGCGGCGCATGCTGGCCGCCGCCGGGCTGAAGACCATTGGCCTCTATGGCGACGCGGCGGGCGCACCCTACGCCTTGGGCAGCCACCAGCTGTATCTGGTCGCCGAACGGGAATAGCCAGCTTTCTGCCTAGTTGTGGCTGAAACCCAGCGAGGCCGGCTGCTTCTCGCGGCCCAGCGGGCTCGCGGCGAACTTGCGATAGCATTGCGGGCACAGATCGTAACGCCGCTTCTGGAGCGGCTCGTCGCCCAACTCGTCGGCCGAGGCATCGGCCCTCTCGAGGATTTCGTCGATCTCCGACAAATGGTCGCGGTCTTCGTGCAGCTCCTCGTCGTAGAGCGGATCCATCGCCACTTCAATTTCCAGGCGCACTACGTATCGCAACTCCTGCTCCGGGTCGATGACGCGCTTACAGCGGTCACAGGTGTGATGGATCATGGACGGGCCCCAGGAAGCGGATGATGAAAGTCGCCTCGCAAAAGACCTCTCAGAAAGGCGACCCCCTCATCCTACCGCCGATCGGCGAATCGCCACAAGTCGAGCGAAGCGGTTTTCTCGCCGCGCGCGAATAATCCAATTTCGCGGACGATAAAGGGCTTGACTTTAACGGCGCGCGGTGCTCTCGCGCGTGGCAAGAAACGACAAACCCGCGCCGAAATCCAGCGCGGGTCTTCAGCCGCTACGCGCCGACCGCCGGCCCGCTACTCTTCCGCCAGCGGCTTCTTCTTCTCGGTAATCACAGGACACTGCGGCGCCATTTCGGCGTTGAGGGCGATGAAGTCTTTCTGATCTTCGGGCACGTTGTCCTGGTGGAAGATCGCCTCCACGGGGCATTCCGGCACGCAAGCTTCGCAATCGATACATTCATCCGGGTGGATGTAAAGGATCTGCTCCCCTTCATAGAAGCACTCGACGGGGCAAACGACGACGCAGTCCGTGTACTTGCAGCCGAAGCAGGGCTGGCAAACAACGTGGGTCATGGGGCAATGTCTCCTCGTGCGATACGGTGCGAAGAATGGAGCGGCGCGTGCGCTGAATGAGTGCCAACAGTGGCGGACAGCCTGCTTGGGCGAATCTGCGTCAGCCGCGACAAGTCGTTATCAGGGAACGACTTGAGCGGTCCTTCCTGAATTTCGGGAATCGTAGTCCTGACCCCCGCGAGTGTCAAGCGGCCCCAAATCCCCCGCTCAACCCGCATTCCCGGGCAAAACGTTAAGCTTGTTTCGGTTGGAGGAGGGACGTAAAATGAGACGATCCAGATGGTTAGGCGCTGGCCGTGCACTCTGCTAGCGGCCGGCCGAGTTGCCAAAGGTGGGGGCAACTTTGAGGAAACTGCCGTGGCGCTTTCCGACATCGATCGTCAGCTCTTGCAGCGCTGCCTCTCCCGCCAATCGCGGGCGTGGGAAGATTTCGTCGATCGGTTCCTGGGACTGGTCGTCCACGTCGTCAACCACACCGCCCAGTCGCGGTCGATCTCCATTTCCACCCACGACCTGGAAGATCTTGCCAGCGAAGTCTTTGTGGCCATCCTGGCCGACGATTTCGGCGTCCTGCGGCGGTTCCGCGGTCAAAGCAGCCTGGCCACCTACCTGACCGTGATTTCGCGGCGGGTTGTGGTCCGCGAGTTGCTCAAGCGGCGAATCGTTCCCAACCCGGCCGACACCACCGAAATGCGGAACGTCGAGGACGAAACGGCCGGTCACGAGGAGCGGGTCGCCAACCGCGAGCAGGTCGAGCGGCTGCTCGACGAGCTCCGCGGCGACGATGCCGACATCGTCCGGCTGTACCACATCGAGGGCAAATCGTACCACGAGATCAGCCGGCAGACCGGCGTTCCCGAGAACTCGATCGGCCCCGCTCTGAGCCGCGCCCGGGCAAAAATGCGCCGCGTGGGCAGCAGCGTCGGCACGGCAGCCGGTTCCTAGTTGGCTCTCTTACAGGTGTACCGCAATCAGCCGCTGGGACTCGCCCTGCGCCGGCGCTGCGGGGCTGGCAATCCAGGGAATCGGCTGACCGGCGGCGACTAGCGCGGCGACGGCCGCTTTGAATGCCGGAACGACCTGGCCCAGCGCCTCGCGCTCGCTGCGCCCGCGGCCTTCGATGCCGGGCAGGTTGACGACGCGGGCGACGACGATGCCGCCGGCGTCGGGCCGCGCGACATTTACCACGCAGTTGAAAACCGGCGGCGGATCGAGGCGATTTACGCTGTGCGGTGTTTCGCTCATGGGGCCGGGCTCGGCGGAGCGTGCAAAGCAGCATCCAACGGCTCGCCTTTGAAGTAGGCCTCGGCCTTGTCCATCACCAAGAAAATGCCGGCGGCGCAGGTGCCCGTGAGGTATCCCAGCACGGCCCCGCACGGAATCAACGGAATGAGCAGGCAGAACAGCCCGTCGTTGCTACTCTGCTCGCTGAAGTTCGCGGCGATCAACATGAACAGCGGCAGGATCACCGCGCCGGCAATGATGGAGGCTTTCCGCGGCGTCTGGCCGTGCAGCATCTGGGCGATGCAGATGGTCAGCGACTGAATCGCGAAGAATGCGTAATAGACCGGCTCCGCGCTGAGCCAGTGCAGCGCGCCGAAAATGG
>DASRJB010000571.1:0-4881 GCA_035649715.1 Pirellulaceae bacterium | reverse complement strand
TGGTCGCGGCTTTGGAGCGGAAACGGAGGTCACGGATGACCCGACGATTGTCGATTGGCATTGCGGTTTGCCTCATTGGAAGCGGTGCGATTGCGACGGCCCAGTCCTTTGGCCCGCAGCCGGGCCAAGCGCAGCAGCCGCAGCAGCGACAGGCCTATGGTCCCCAGTCGGGACCGGCGCAAAATCCGCCACCGCAGCCGGTGGGCGGCAATCCGATCCGCCCGGTCGCGGGCCAACAGCCGGCGGGGCAAGCACCGCCGCCCGGCAACCTGCCGCCGGCGAACATCGCGCCCTCGCCGCAGCCGCCGCAGTGGGCGCTGACGATGTCGCCGGAAGAGGCAGACTGGATCAACAGGGTGCTGGCCTACTGGGAGAACCACAGCAACAAAATCAAAACGTTCAGCTGCAACTTTCAGTGCTGGGAATACAACGCCCACGCGCCGCTCGACGTGGCCCAGCGTTATTCGGAGGGAGTGATCAAGTACGCTCAGCCCGACAAGGGATTGTTCCGCGTCGAGAAGCTCACGTTCTATGAGCCGCCGCCGAGGCCGAATCCCGCGGCGCAGCCTGCTGCCGCGCCCGCGCCGCCCGAGAAGCCGAAATACGTCGTCCAGGACAAATCGCTCGGCGAGCATTGGGTCTGCGACGGCAAGCAGGTGTTTCAGTTCGAGGCCCGCACGCGGCGCGTGATCGTGTTGCCGCTGCCGGTGGAGATGCAAGGCAAGGCGATCGCCGACGGGCCGCTGCCGTTCCTGTTCGGTGCGAAGGCCGAGACGATCAAGGCCCGCTACTGGGTCCGCCGCCTGCCGCAGACGGGCAACGGCAAATACTGGCTGGAAGCCGTTCCCAAGTCGCGCGACGACGCCCGCAACTTCAAGATGGTCCACATCGTGCTGGAAGAGAAGGACTTTTTGCCCGACATGCTGACCGTGTTCGAGCCCAACTCGAGCGAGGTGACGCCCTATCGCAAGACCTACGTCTTTCCCGCGGCCAGCCGGCAGACGACGACCGACAAGATGGCCGTGGGCGATTTGCTGAAGGCCCTCGATATCTTCCGCCGCGAGTTTTACGAGCCGACCGTTCCCAGCGGCTGGAAGAAGGAAGTGCAGTCCGACGTGGTTTCGGTCATCAATCCGCCGCCGGGCGCTCGCCCGCCGCAGGAAGCCCAGCGGCCGCCCCAAAAGTCGCCCTTACCGCTGCCGCGGTGAGACGGCAAGTCCGCAAGAATCGCACTGTTTTTGTTGACCCGACCTGGCCGGCGTCGCACAATGCAGGCGTCTGTGCGCGGAATTCTTGGGGTCGGTTCTGCTCCGCAAAGCGAGGTGCTCCATGTCGGAACCTGCTGCGCGTCGCGCGTTTACGTTGGTGGAATTGCTCGTCGTCATCGCCATCATCGGCGTCCTGGTAGCGCTGCTGCTGCCGGCCGTTCAGGCCGCCCGCGAGGCTGCCCGCCGGATGGCGTGCAGCAACAACCTGAAGCAGTTCGGCATCGCGATTCACAATTACCACGACGTCCATCTGACGCTGCCGATCAGCATTTCGTATGCGCGGGAGAATCCACGGCCGGCGCCCCAGGTGAACGGCAAGGGCTGGATTCTTAGCATCTTGCCGCAACTCGAGCAGCCCGCCCTCTTCACCCAGTTCGAGCCCGGCTTCAACGGCATGTTCAGCGCCACGGGCGGAATTCAGATGCCCGCCTGCCGCACGGCCATCCGCACGCGGATCAAGGTCATCGAGTGCCCGTCGGACGGCAAGAGCAAACGGATCATCACCAATGCGGCCCAGTGGGGCGGGATCGAGGTTGCGGTCACTAATTACAAGGGCGTGATCGGCGATACGCGGATGGGCGGCGCGACCAGCATCCATCAAGGGACCGAGCCGGACACGCACAACACGATCGGCAACAACGGCCTGTTTTATCGCAACAGCTACCAGGAGCCGAACCGGCTGGCGACGATCACCGACGGCACGGCGAACACGTTCATGGTGGGCGAGGACGTGCCGGATCAGAACATTCACTCCGCCGCGTACTTCGCCAACGGCGACTACGCCAGTTGCCACGCGCCGCTCAACTATTTCCCCAAACCGCCGACGCCGGGTTCCTGGTGGAACGTTATCTCGTTCCGCAGCCTGCATCCCAGCGGGGCGCACTTTTGCCTTGCTGACGGATCGGTCCACTTCGTGTCGCAGACGATCGACTACACGCTCTATCGCCGGCTGAGTTCGAAAAACGGCGGCGAGAACGCGCAGCTTCCTTAGCCCAGCGAATTAGTCTCCATGTCCTTGTCACGAAACGGCCGCCGGCGACTGTGCCTCGCTGGCTACGTCGGTGTGCTGGCGGCGATCTCCCTCGTGGCGGGCTGCCTGGGCGGGAATGCTGCGTCCGTTACGGGCGCGGTCACGCTCGACGGCCAGCCGCTGACGACCGGCGACGTCAGTTTCTATCCCGATGGAAGCCCAGGCGCGGCCGCGTATGGTCAGATCAACGCGGAGGGCAAGTACACGCTCAGCACGGGCACGGCCGCGGGCCTCTCGCCCGGGAAATATGTCGCCGTCGTCGTTGCCACGAAACCCCTGCCGCCGCCGAAGGATCCCTACGCCCCCGAAGTTCCGCCGGAGCGGATCACGCCGGCGAAGTACGCGACCGTTTCCACGAGCGACCTGCACGTGGAGGTCAAGCCGGGCGCGAACGACCTGCCGCTGTCTCTCAAATCGAAGTAGCGCTCGCGCCGGCTACATCGCCAGGAACGGCACCGGCACGAGGAACGCGTGCTGCTCCAGAATGCTCGCCGGGCCGAGGAACGACGTGTACTGCGTGAAGAACAGGATGAACACGTAAAACAGCACGATCGGGACTGCGGCCAGGCGGGCCATCCAGCGGAACAGGAAGAACCGCGGCTTAGCGTGGTGCAGCCCGCGGCCGACGGCCCAGCCGGTGAGCAGCCGGGCCGGGTAAATGAACAGGATGAAGAAGATCGTCACGGTCCACCACAGTTCGCGCGGCGGCGGCTCAATCTTGAGCAGATAGAGCGGCAGCGCGAAGAGCAGCGTGATCGCCAGGGCCAGCCAATAAGCGATCGGCGCGCGGCGGAACTGGGCCCGCACGGCGCTCCACTCGAACAACGCCGCCAGGCGGTTCTGGCAGGCGAAGTGCGTCTGGAGGAACGGCAGGTAAAGCAGGACAAACGCCAGCCCCAGCGCGCCAAGATAGCCGATCAGGATCGTCAGTGGTCCGCGGCCCGATGTGCCGACCATGAGCATCAGGCTCGGCAACAGCAGCCAGGCGATCGCCCCGGCAAAGCCGCGCAGCCCCAGCCAGAAATAGTGCGGCAGCTGGAGCGAAACGACGAAGTCCCACACGGCGTCGCGGGCGGACTGGTACATCCGGCCGCGGCGAATCGCCGCCACGAGGATCGCCGGCGGGAACCACTCCGACAGCGGCTGCATCGCGTAGATGTCGTCCGCCAGGGCCGGCCAGATCGACCGCACCAGCGGCCGCGTGATCGGACTCACGATGCCCCCGAACAGCAACCGCCCGGTCAGCTGAAACGGTGCGAGCAGCGGCCAGAAAAAGTGCCGCAGCCGCCCGCCGCTGAACCAGGCCAGCAGGATGTGGCTGATGACCACCGCGGTGCAGACGATGAGCCCGATCTGCCAGGCCCGCGCCCGCCAGCCGCCGGGATCGATCAGCCAGGCGTCCGTCGCCAGCGACGATATCAGACGCGGCAGGAGCAGCCACAGCCACGTGCCCAGGGCGATGCTGCCGATGCGAGCGAACTTGGGAATATCGATGAAACCATCGCGGAGCTTGCCGCTTTTGGCGACGCGGCCGCTGGCTTCCAGCAGGTACCCGAGGCTGACGAAGTTGACGAGGGGGATCGCCGCGAGCACGGCCAGCGTCGCCAGCAAGCTCGCCAGGCCGAACAGCCACTCCAGGCTCCAGCACAGACCGTACCAGACGATCATCGGCCAGCTGCGCGGCCACGTGCGCGGCGGCGGCTCGACCGCTTCGGCGACGACTTCGTCACGGGTCTCGATGGCTTCCGCAACGACCTCCGTTTGCGGCGGGGACTCGACCTCCAGAACGTCCAGGGCGACGTCCAGTGGCGGCGACCCTTGCGCCGGATCGAGCTGGCTGGTCCCGAACGTCATTTTCCGCGTGCCCGCAGCGAAACCCGGAAGTTATCCTTGGAGTAATACCTACCGTCCGTGGCCGGGCGTTTCAATCCAAACCGAGCCAGCCGCAACTGGCCTGGCAACAACCTGGCCTAGCAACAAACTGGCCTAGCAACAATGTGGGCCCGCAACCTGCTGTTCCTAGCGATTTGCCTGCTCGGCGCCGGCCTTGTTGCCAGGGAATTGCTGCGGCACGACCGGGTCGCAGAGCCCCGCACGTTCAGCGCGGCCCGCGTCGCGGCCACGGCTGAGGGTACTTCGGCTGCTGGCCTGGCCGACGAATGGTCACAGACGCTGTCCCGGCTAAACGCCGAGTTCCGGGAGCACTGGAAGGCGCAGAGCCTGGAAGCCGCGCCGCCGGCCGACGACCTGGCGCTGGCCCGCCGGTTGTCGCTGGCGCTGGTCGGCAGCGTGCCGTCGCTGGAAGAGATTCGCGCGCTGGAGGCCGTTTCGCCCGAGGCCCGGCTGGAATGGTGGACCAGCCACCTGCTCGAGGACCGTCGCTTTGCCGACTACTGGGCCGAGCGGCTGGCGCGGATCTATGTCGGCAACGAGATGGGGCCGTTCATCCTCTTCCGCCGCCGCCGCTTCACGCTCTGGCTGAGCGAGCAACTCCATGACGGCACGCCCTACGACGAAATCGTTCGCCGGCTAATCTCGGAAGAAGGCATCTGGACCGGCAAGCCGGCGACCAACTTCATCACG
>DASRJB010000570.1:0-2721 GCA_035649715.1 Pirellulaceae bacterium | reverse complement strand
GGCCGCCCTCCTTTCAGGGGCCGCTAAAAGGCGCGACCCACTACAGGTTGTGGTCGGGCGGAGGCGGAACACAATCTGTTGTGTTGCGCTTGACATATACTGGACGGATAGTTACAATTCTCGTCGCCGTGAGGTCCATTGCGATTCCGTGGCGCCTGGCGGGTCGCGGGCGGGCTCGTCGTTTCGCACGAGATCGTCGTGTCCTCATCCACGTTTGGCGAATCGAAGGAAAGCTGGCCTCGTCCCGGATCGGCCGTGAAGGCCGGTGCGAGTGCGGCCTTGAGCCGCACGTTGCCGCCCACGAGGAGGCGCGACGAAGCCAGTCCTCAAACCCTTATAAGTAGTACTTAACGGGCCGCCGACGGTCGCGCCGCAAGTCGCTGGTGCATCAACGGTTAAGACACGGAATAAGCAAAAAACCGACGTTCGCCCTCGCCCAACCAGGGGGCCAGTCCTTGGCCGCGGCAGCTAAAGGCATTTGGCTTAACTCTCGACAACGGCTATCGGTGACCCATAGTATGTAACCAGGGTTATGCTTGGGGGCGGATGCGGAGACGAGTCATGAGCGCGTGGCGCAGGATGTTTGCCAGCGGGCTGCGCGGGATGCTCGTTGCGGGAGTCTGGCTCAGTTTCTTTCCCGCGGCAGTGGCGCTGGCAGCGCCGCCTTCCACGAGCGAGCTGCGCGCCTGGCTCGCGGGGCTCGACGCCGACGACTACGCCCAGCGCGAGAACGCCAGCCGGCGTTTGATCGAAGCGGGCGAAGCAGCGATCGACCTCCTGGCCGAAGGCGTGGGCAGCCCCAGCGCCGAGGCGGCCTGGCGGGCCAGCTCGGCCCTGGAACAGATCGCCCTGCATGGAGACGAATCAGCACTGGCCCGCGTCAGCGAGGCGCTCGCGCGGCTGAGCCAGCAGGGCCGCCCGGGCCTGGCCCATCTGGCTCAGGAGCTGAAGGCCAAACAGGCGCAACTCAAACGCGAGCGGGCCGCCGCGAGAATCCGCGGTTTCGGCGGTCGGCTGAGCGGGTCGGAATATTCGGAGGTCTTTGGCGGCTTCTTTGGCGGCGGGATGCCCGCGATCGTGGAAGTCATCGACGAAGTCGTGGCCGAGAAGGTCGCGGAAGACATCAAGGTGCTGGTCGAGGCGGGCGAGCCGGTGGCCGACGACGGCAAGCCGCTCGAAATCTCGCCGGACCTGAAGGCGTTTGGCGACGGACTGAAGCTCGCGGCCGCCGGCATGGGCAAGGCCGCGGAGCCGAACGAAAAGGACCCGCCGCCGCCACCCGACGCGCCGCCGCCTGAACCCTTGGCTCCTCCTGCTCCGCCTGCAGCCGATGAGCCGCCGGCGATCGCCGTGGCCGCTGTCGATCCGTTCGCCGAGGTGTTCATCGCCGACGCCGTCGGCATCGACCTGGGCTTTGCCGTTGAAGGCGACGTCGAGGCGCAGGAGTCCCTCGCCATTGGCGACGACTGGCGGGGCGGCGATGCGGGCCTGGCCGCGCTCCGCGATTTGCCCAGCGTCGTCTCGATCCAGATCAGCGGGAAGCAACTCACCGATGCCGCCCTGCCGCACATCGCGGCCCTGCCGAAGCTGGCCAGCCTGGAGCTGCAAGGCACGGCGTTCTCGGCCGCGGGCTTGTGGAAGTTCCGCCAGCAGCGGCCTGCGGCGCGAATCTACGCCCGCGGCGACGCGATGCTCGGCGTCAATGCCGACACCGAAGGGCCGTGCGTCCTGACCAGCATCTACTACGGCTCCGGGGCGTTCGACGCCGGCCTGGTTCAAGGCGACGAGATCGTCTCGGTGGACGGCCACAAGGTCGCCGATTTCAGCGACCTCACGATTGCCGTTTTCACGCACCAGCCCGGCGAGAAGCTGCAAGTCGAATTCAAGCGCGGGGACGAGCTGAAGAAGGTCAGCATCCTGCTCAAGGACCGCAAGGACGTGGATCGCAGCAGACGTTGACAAAGCCGCGACCAGTGGTCGCGCTCAGTCGATCAGCCGCTGCTGGATCGTCCGCAGGATTTCCCGCGCCACCTCCTGCTTGCTGCCACGGGCAGCGGCGACGACGGCCCCGCTGTGGTCGAGCACCTCCACTTCGTTGTCGGCGGCGTCCATCGCGGCCGGCCCGTTGAGCACGATCAGGTCGCAGCTCTTTTTGATCAGCTTGGTGAGCGCGCGGAACCGCTGGTCGTCGGTTTCCAGGGCAAAACCCACCACCCACTGGTCGGCCCGCTTCGACGCGCCCAGCGTCGCCATTACGTCGGGCGTCTCCTCCAGGTTCAGCACCAGCGGCTGCCCGGTCTTGGCGATCTTGTGCTCTTCGACCCGCAGCGGCCGGTAATCGCAGGGGGCCGCCGCCCCGATCGCGCCGTCGCAGCCGGGAAACAGCTCCTGGCAGGCCGCCAGCAGCTCCTCGGTCGAAACGACCGGCCGCACCTGTGCCCCCGCGGGATACTCGAGGCTCACCGGCCCGCTGACCACGATCACCTGGTGTCCGAGCTCCAGGGCCGCCGAGGCCAATTCCCGCCCCATGCGGCCGCTGGAGGCATTCGTGAGATAGCGGACCGGATCGAGGTACTGCCGCGTCGGTCCGGAGGTAATCAGGATGCGGGCCATGGGCAATATCGTAGCGGGAGCGGCTTGCTCCCGCAGCAGTTGACACGTTTACTTCCAGAACGCGGAGCGTGCGCCGGAGAAGGCGTGCAGCGTCTCCTCGGCCTGGTG
>DASRJB010000569.1:0-12784 GCA_035649715.1 Pirellulaceae bacterium | reverse complement strand
CGGCAGCACGTTGTCGATCGTAATCGTGCCGTCGGCAGCCGGCTTGATCTTGTCGCGGAACAGCAGCGGGCCCAGCGGGCCGGCCTTGAGCTCCGAAAAGGCCTTCCACTGCGCATCGTCGCCGCCGAAGCCGACCCGCGGCGCGTTGGGATGAAAATGCAGCGTGACGTCTTCCCAGGAATCGCGTCCCTTCAGCTTGCCGGTAAGCTGCCGGCCCTGGCCCCCAATGACGGCCGGCGTCGGCTGGCCCGCCGCGACCTTCAAGTGGATGAACATGCCGGGCAAAATCGTCTCGCCGCCGCCACTGGCCGGCAGCGGCCGCGAAAGCTGCACGTGGCCGGGCAAAATCCGGTCGAACACGAACTTGCCGTCGCCGTCCGCCTTGCTTTTGGCGTACTGTGCGACCATGCCCGGATAACCGTAGTCGTCGCGATGAATAATCAGGCTCACGGGCTCACCGGCGCCGGGCTTGTCCTTCCACAAGATGCTTCCTTCGATGCGGCCCCAACCTTGCAGCGTCACTTCCGGCGCTTTCGCCCAGGCGTCGTACGCTAATTCACTAACTCCGGCGTCGTGGACGATCAGCACGGCGGCCGGCTCGATTTCGGTCGGCAGGCGAAACCGTCCCTCGGCGTCCGACTTCACAAATAGCGGTCGCCGCCGCTGATCGCCCGGCTTCTCGGCCGGCGGCTCATCCACGTGCCGCAGGCGTCCGTTGTCGAGCACGGCGTCGCGCTGGGCCATCGCCAGGGCGATGGTCGCGCCGGCCGCCGGCTTGCCCTCCGGCGTCAGCACGCGGCCCGCCACGCCCGGATCGTCAGCCAACTGAAACACGATGTGCTTGGGCCCTTCTTTCTTGCGAAGCCAGGCCCAAACCTGCGGCTGATAGCCGTCCGCCTCGACCCGCAGGGCCATTTCGTCGTAAGCCTTCGCCAGCGGCCAAATCAGGTCGCCGTCCTTGCCCGGCTTGAGCGTGTGCGGCTGCCAGTTGACGACCGGCCGGCCAGTCTTCTTTTCAAACTCGTCCGAAACTCCGGAGCGGACGCCCGCGATCACACGAAACGCCGGGAGCGGCTTATTGCCCGTGGAGTTGAAGACGGAAATCTGGATGTCGGTGAGCTTTGCGTCCGGCTCGACAAGGACAGGAGAAGCCGGCTTCTTGTCCGGCGTCGGCGGTTCATCCGCAACCAGATTCGGAGCGACCACGAGCACCACCAGGGCTACGGCGAAGCGACCAGAACTGAACATGGCCTTGCTCCTATTTCGCATGGTCTAGCCGTAAGACGGGCCAACGTTCGTGTCGGATTCAACTCGCCAAAACACCTGGAATCGAGGTAAGGATAATTCCCATGTGCAGCGACTGGCGATCGCAGTGGCTGAAGCGAATGGCGGCGCGCAACTGTTTGCTGCGGCTAAGGTTGCGGCGATTCTGAGCGCTAGAAACGGCATTAGTGTTTGAAGTGTTTGAAGGGTTCGCGGGGAATTATCCTTACCTCTCTCGGCACCTCTCCAACTACCCAGCAACCGATTCGGCACCCCGCCTTTCGATGCGCGCACGGCGAGCGAGCAGTGCCTGGCACCGCTCCCTTGAATTCGCTTGAATCGTACGTTTCTTAAGTGGACAGATTATATCACAGGGTCCTGAAGTTTGTGCCATCGGGCGATCAAAAATGGGCCGATGGTCGCCTCGCAAGTCTAGGTGCGGACGAGGCTTGCGACTATTTCCAAGAAAATGGGCGCGCGGATCGGCTTTCTGGACCGGAAACTGGCAATTCGCCCGGCGCCTGAACTTAACCCGCGGCCCGGTGCGGGGTTGCGAGCGAGCGGGCTGCGGCCAATACCTGCTCGGCGGTGATCTCGCGCATGCAGGCGTGGTGGTGCAGTGGGCAGGTGCGGGCGTGGCAAGGGGAGCAGGGCAGCTCGCGGCGGACGATGCGGGTGTGCTGGGCGGACCAGGGGCAGGTGACGCGCGGATCGGTCGAGCCGAAGATGGCGACGGTCGGCACGCCCAGCGCGCCGGCAACGTGCATCGGACCGGAGTCGTTGGCCAGGAACAAATCCAGGCCGGCGATCCGCGCGACCAGCTCGCGAATCGAAGTCCGCCCGCCCAGATTGGTCGCGTTCTTCACGCCGCCGGCGATCAGCAGCGCTTCAACCTGCTCGGCCAGCTCGCGCTCGTCCGGCCCGGCGAAGAGCACGATGTCGTACTGCCGCGCGAGGGCCGCCGCCGTTTCGGCAAACCGCTCGGGCAGCCAGCGCTTGGCGTCGCCATAGGCCGCGCCCGGATGCAGGCCGGCGGTCGGCCGCAGGTAGTCGTGCGGCCGGATCGGCGGCAGCACCGTAGGGCCGGCGGGATAGCTTGTGCCTAAGCCGCCGTTGACGGTGCCGTTATAGATTTCGGTGTGGTGCCGCGTCAGGTCACAGCGGATCGGGTCGGTGAGCAACCAATCGGCCCAGCCATGATGGCGGCGTGCGATTCGCCGCCGCGCGCCGGCCGTCCAGAGGAGCAGCCGCGAGGAAAGCCCGTTCTGAAACGTCCAGCCTTCGTCGAACGGGCCGTGGTCGCGCTGGAGGCGTCGGGCCAGTCGCCACAAGCCGGCCAGACGCGGCCGCGCCTTGCCGCTTTCATCGGCAATCACGGCGGCAAAGCGCCTGTCCCCTGCGAACAGCTCCGCCACGACGCGCGAGCCGACGAGCACGAACTGCGCGCCTTCATAGTGCCGCAGCAAGTTGTGCAGCGCCGGCGTCGCCATCACGGCGTCCCCCAGCCAGTTCGGCATTCGCACCAGGATTCGCATGTTTTGCTGGTTTGTAGCACGCGACTCCGTCGCGTGTCGCCCGCCACGGAGTGGCGGGCTACGCGGCCCGTTGTATGCGGTCGATTGTGCCCGTCGTCGAGCGGCCGGCGACGAACGGAATCAGCCGCACGTCGCTCACCAGGTCGCTGCCGACGACCTGGCGGCCGGCATAGTCGGCTCCCTTCGTGAGCACGTCGGGGCGAATGCGGCGGATGAGCTCGTAGGGCGTCTCCTCGTCGAAGATCACGACGTAATCGACCGCCGACAGGTCGGCCAGAATTGTTGCGCGGTCCTCCTGCGAGACGACGGGCCGCGACGGGCCTTTCAAGCGGCGGACGCTCGCGTCGGAATTCAGCCCGATGATCAGCACGTCGCCGCAGGCCTTCGACGCCCGCAGATATTCGATGTGGCCGCGATGGAGGATGTCGAAGCAGCCGTTGGTGAAGACGATTTTTCGTCCCTGGCCGCGCAGCCGCTCGGCAGTCTGCTCGACTTCCGCGGCGGACTGGATGGCGGATGCGCCGCCCGCGGCTTCGATCTCGTCGAGCGTGACGGTCGCGCTGCCGAACTTGCCGACGACGATCCCGGCTGCCCGGTTGGCCAGCTCCGCCGCCTCATGGATGGTCAAACCGCTGGCCAGCCCGAAGCCGAGCGCGGCCAGCACCGTGTCGCCCGCGCCGCTGACGTCGAACACCTCGCGGGCGGCGGCGCGAATCCGGCTCATCCGGCCGTCGAAGACCGCCAGGCCTTCTTCGGAGAGCGTGATGATGGCGTATTCGAGCGCCAGGTCGCGGCGCAAGTGCTGGCCCGCCGCCAGCAGGCTCGCGTCGGTGCTAGTCGCGATGCCGGTCAGCTCGGCGGCTTCCTTGCGATTGGGCGTCACGAGCGTCGCCCCGCGGTACTTGCCGCCCTCCGCGCCTTTGGGATCGACCAGCACGGGGATCGATCGCGCGCGGGCCCAGCCGATGATCTGCTGGCAGAGCGCCGGCGTCAGCACGCCCTTGGCATAGTCCGACAGCAATACCGCGGCGGGCGGCTCGCCCGCGGTAAGCGACTCGAACAGCGCCTGCTGCTCCAAGGCGCCGATCGGCTGCGCCCACTCGCGGTCGATCCGCACGAGTTGATGCCGCGAAACGACGACGCGCGTCTTTTGAGACGTAATGCGGCCCGCCGTGCGAGCGACACCGCAGGAGTTGACGCCCTGTTGCTGAAGCAGTTCCAGCACGCGGCCGCCGCAGGTATCGTCGCCGATCGCGGAGGCGAGGGAAACTCTCGCGCCGAGCGCCCGCAAATTGGCCACCACATTGCCCGCGCCGCCCAGCGAGTGCGTTTCCCGCTCGACCTGCACGACGGGCACCGGCGCTTCGGGGCTGATCCGCTGGCAGCCGCCGATCAGGTAGTGATCGAGCATCAGGTCGCCGACGACGGCAATGTGCGGCGCCGCGCCGCGCAGCGAGATCATGCCGCCTCCCGCGCCGCCAGGCGGCGGATCTCGGGAGCGTACCGCTCGATGCCGGCTTCGAGCGAAAACTGCGGCTGATAACCCAGCTGCGACTGTGTCGTCTCGATGTCGGCCTCGGTATGCGTCTGAAAGAAGTTCCAGGGATTGTCGATGTACAGGGCCTCCGGTCGCACGCCGAGCTTGCTACCGAGGATCTCGAGCACTTCGTTGAACGAGCGAGCGCGGCCGCTGCCGACGTTGTAAACGCCGCTCTGGCGGGCCGAGAGGGCCTTCAAGTTCGCCTGCACGACGTCCTCGACATAGACGAAGTCACGGCGCTGCTCGCCGTGCTTGAATAGCCGGGGCGACTGGTCGGCGAGCAGCTGCCGACCGAGCTGGAGGATCATCGAGCTCATGCGGCCCTTGAATGACTCCCGCGGGCCGTAAACGTTGAAGTACCGCAGTCCCACGATCCGCAGCTCCGGCCGGGCCCGCGAAAACTCGCGGGCCACGTGGTCCATCATCAGCTTCGAGAAGCCGTAGACGTTTTCCGGCTGCTCGCCTTCGCCGACGCGGTTGGGGGCGGGCGAATTGCCATAGACGCCGGCACTGGAGGCATAAACGACCGGGGCCGAGAGCGACGCCGCAATCTCCAGCAGCTTGCGGAAGGCGTTGGTGTTGACCCGCAGCATGAGCTGCTGGTCGGTTACCGTCGTGTCGCTGATCGCCGCCTGGTGAAACAAGTAGTCGAAACGCAGACCGGCCAGCTGCTTGAGGTCGGCCTCGCTGGCGATGTCGGCCGCCAGGCATTCGCCGCGAAAGCCGCGGAGGTTCTGGAAGTGGCCCAGGGCGAAGGCGTCGGCCACGATCACGCGGCACTTGGGAAACTGCTGCTCGATGTGCAGAGCCAGGTTCGAGCCGATGAAGCCCGCGCCGCCGGTTATCAGCACGGTCCGGCCGTTGAGATCAAGCTGGGTCACCTGCCTCCACCTCCCTGCGGAGCGGGGGCATGATAGCGGCCAGGGAATCGCCCACAAAGAGCGGTTTAGCGCCCGTTGGATCGACCGGATACGGGCTGCGAATAAGCAAGGTCTTGCGAATGCCCGCGCGGTCGGCGGCTGCGATGTCGATCTGCTTGTCGCCGACGAGCCACGAGCGGCCCAGGTCGATCTGGTGCTCCTGGGCGGCCTTTTGAATCAGGCCCGGGGCGGGCTTGCGGCAGGAGCAGCCGTCATCGGGCGAGTGCGGGCAGTGATAGACGCCGTCCACCCGCACGCCGCTGCTAGCAAGCTGCGCCAGCATGTGCTGCGTCACGCGGGCGTAGTCCTCGTCGGTGTAGAGGCGGCGGCCGATCCCCGATTGATTGGTCACGACGATGAGCAAATAGCCGAGCCGCTGAATCTCGGCCAGCGACTCAATCGCGCCCGGGCGGAAGACGAAATCCTCCGGCCGTGTGACGAATCCCGAATCCTCGTTGATCACGCCGTCGCGATCGAGGAACACGGCCCGCCTGCCGACTGGCCCCTGGCCCCTGGCCCCTGGCCCCTGGCTCACAGTTCCACCACTTCCCGGTACTCCGGCACGTGCGTGTCATAGCCCAGCTTGGCGCGGACCTCGCCCGCGAACTGGAGGGCGACCTGCTCTTCGCCGTGGGTAAAGAAGACCCGCTTGGGCCGGCGCTTGAAGAACGTGATCCACTTCAAGAGGCCGTCGTGGTCGGCGTGCCCCGAGAAGCCGTGGATCTGCGCGACCTTGGCCCGCACCGTATAGTCCTGGCCGTGAATCCGCACCCGCTTTTGGCCGTCGAGGATCTGCCGGCCGAGGGTGCCCTCGCCCTGGTGGCCGACGAACAGGATCGTCGCCTCCGGCTTCTCGATGTTGTTCCGCAGGTGGTGCTTGATCCGTCCGGCGTTGCACATGCCGGAGCTGGCCATGATCACGCTCGGCTGCGACAGGCTATTCAGCTTCTTCGATTCCTCGGCCGTGCGGACCATCGTGAGCGTGGGAAACCGCAGCGGCGGCTGGTGCTGCTCGATCATCTCCAGCAGGGCCTCGTCGCAGTAGTGCTGGAACTTGAGATAGATCGCCGTGACATCGACCGCCATCGGGCTGTCGAGAAAGACCGGCAGCTGCGGGATGCTGCGGGCGTGGACCAGCCGGGCGAGGTGATAAATCAGCTCCTGGGCCCGCTCGACGGCGAAAGTGGGGATGATCACGTGGCCGCCGCGGGCGACCGTGTCGTTGATGACCGCGGCGAGTTGCGTCTCGGTGTCGCCGACGCGACGGTGGTTGCGATCGCCATAGGTCGATTCCATCACGACGTAGTCGGCCTCGGCGAGCAGGCTCGGATCGCGGATGATCGGCTTGTCGCTCTGGCCGATGTCGCCGGAGAAAACGAGGCGCGTCTGCCGGCCGGCTTCGTCCACGTCGAGCTGAATCATGGCCGAGCCCAGGATGTGCCCGGCGTCGAAGAACCGGGCCGTCACCTGCGGCGTCACTTGCACCGGCAGGGAATAGCCGCAGGGCCGCACCAGCGGCAGCGTTTGATCGACGTCCTCCTCGGTGTAGAGCGGCTGATAGGGATGCGGGCCCTGGCGGCCGGCCTTGCGGTGCCGCTTCTGCTTGTATTTCAGGTCCTCGACCTGAATTTCGGCCGAGTCGCGGAGCATGATCTCGATCAGCCCGGCCGACGGCTCCGTCGTATGAATCGGGCCGCGATAGCCCTCCTTGACCAGCTTGGGGATCAGCCCGCAGTGGTCGATATGGACGTGCGTCAGCAGCAGGGCGTCGATGCCGGCCGCGGGCAGCGGGCAGGCGTCCCAGTTGCGGCCCTCGAACTTCCGCTCCTGGAACATCCCGCAATCGATCATCACCTTCCCTCCGGCGACCTCCAGGCAATAGCGGCTGCCGGTGACCTGCCGATTCGCGCCCAGGAAGTGAAGCTTCATGCTTGTTTCGCCGCGGCCGATTGCCGGCGGCCCTAAAGTGGAAGGTCCGTCTCCCTTTGTACTCAGGCCGGCCGCAGTTGACTACGCGGACTGCGGCTCACGGCTCCAGCCGGACACTCGCGTCGCGCAGAACTCGGCATAGCCATCGGCAGCAATCGCCGCACGGGCCGCGGCGAGCAGCCGCTGGTAGTAGGTGAGGTTGTGGTGCGTGAGCAGGATCGGCCCCAGCATCTCATCGGCGAGGAACAGGTGGCGGAGGTAGGCTCGGCTGTGGCGGCAGGCCAGGCAGGGGCAGCCTTCCTCCAGCGGCCGCTCGTCGCGCTGGTGAATGCTGTTCCGCAGCCGCAGGGGGCCGGCGTCGGTGAAGGCCAGGGCGTTGCGGCCGTTGCGGGTGGGCATCACGCAGTCGAACAGGTCGATGCCGCGGCCGATCGCCTGGAGCAAATCCCGCGGCGTGCCGACGCCCATGAGGTACCGCGGCTTATCGGCCGGCAGCGCGGGGCAAACGATCTCGAGCACGCGGTACATTTCGTCCGGCGATTCGCCGACGCTGAGACCGCCGACGGCGTAGCCGGGGAAATCGAGCGCGGCGAGCTGGCGGGCGCACCAGACGCGCAGCTCGGGATCGAGGCCGCCCTGCACGATCGCGAACTGGGCCTGGTCGCTGCGCCTCGCCGCCGAGCGGCAGCGCTCGGCCCAGCGGATGGTCCGCTCGCAGGCGTCCTTGATGGCCTGGCCGGCGGCCGGCAGCGCGATGACGTGGTCGAGCACCATGGCCACGTCGCTGCCGAGGGCCTCCTGAATGGCGATCGACCGCTCGGGCGAGAGTTCCAGCAGCTGGCCGTCGATGTGAGAGCGAAAGACGGCTGCCTGCTCGCTGACTTTCGTGTTCTGGGCCAGGCTGTAGAGCTGAAAGCCGCCGCTGTCGGTGAGGATCGGTCCGTCCCAGCCCATGAAGGCGTGCAGGCCGCCCAGGTCGCGGATCACCTCCTCGCCCGGCCGCAGCGCGAGGTGATACGTATTGCCCAGGATCATCTCCGCGCCGGTCGAGCGAACCTGGTCGACTGTCAGGCCCTTGATCGTGGCCTGCGTGCCGACCGGCATGAACGCCGGTGTTTCGACGGGGCCATGCGGCGTGTGAAGGGTGCCGCGGCGCGCGGCGGCGCTAGCGGCGACGTGGTGCAGGGTGAAGCGGAACACCTGACTCCTGACCCCTGACTCCCGACACCTGTCCTCAATCTCCGCGTAACTTCAGCCCCAGGCCGGTCAGCTTCTCGCGGACTTCGTTGAGACTGGTGACGCCGAAGTTCTTGCACTCCAAGAGGTCGTCGCCGGTCTTGCGGATCAGCTCGGCGATCAGCGTCAGGCCGAGGCGGGCCATGCACTTGCGGGCCCGCACCGACAGGTTGAGGTCGGAGATCGGCCGCTCCAGGAGGGCCTGCTCATCGGGCGACATCGCGGCCAGGTCCAGCGACGGCTCGGCCAGCTTCGGCGCGGATTCGCTCGCGAATTGCCCCAGCTCCAGCCCCTTGCTGTGCAGCATGTCTCGGATCTCGACCAGCGAAGTCTCGCCAAAATTCTTGCTGGCGAGCAGGTCCGCTTCGGTCGTGCGTGTCAGGTCGCCGAGCGTCCGCACGCCCATCTTCTGCAGGCAGTTGCGGCTGCGGACCGAGAGCTCGAAATCGGTGACCGGAATGTTGAGCACGGCCGCGAGGCGGTCCTGCTTCCGCTGGGCCTCCTCGTCGAACAGGATGTTGCCCGAGGCCGAGGCGTCCTTCGAATAGAGCCGGGCCCGCGGATGATCGGGGAACGAATCGAGCACGCGCTGGTAACAGAGCTGGGCCCGGTCGAACTGCTGCTTGTCCTCGTAGAGCAGGCCCAGGTTGATGAGCGTGCCGACGTTGGAGGGAAACGTGGCGGCGGCCCGCTGATAGAGCTGCAGCGCCGTGTCGTCGTTGCCGCGGCGGTCGTTCTCGACGGCCAGGCCGAACAGAGCGCCCGGGTGCCGGCCATCGACCTCGACGGCCCGCTCGAACAGGGCGATCACTTCCGTCGGATTGCCGCCCAGGGCCGCGACGGTCGAGCCGCGCTGATAGAGGTATTCCGCGGTCTGCTCGACCGCGCCGGAGAGCTTGTCGAGCGTCTCCAGCGACTTCTTGAGGTCCTTCGTGTTCCGCTGGACCTCAGAGATCGCCAGGGCGCAGTCGTCACCGTTATAGCCCGCACTCTTCGCGGCGCTGTACGACTTGATCGCGTCGGCGAAGTTGCCCAGGGCGAACTGGGCCTTGCCGATGTAGAAGTGGGCCAAGGCGCCGCCGTCGGCCGACTTGAGCGTGTCGATCGCCTGCCGGTAGCGGCCCAGCAGATACTGGCACACTCCCAGGCGGACCGCCGCGGCGGGCGTGCGATCCTCGCGGGCCTCCAGCTCGCTCACGGCGTCGCGGAGCAGGCCGAATTGCTGGAACTCGTCCGAGATCGCCAGCGTCAACTGGCCAATCTCGCGGGGGCCAAACGAGCTGTTGGAGAGAACGACGTCTCGAATATCGATCGCTGCCGCTTGCGCCATCTGGGTATGACTCCGAAATCCGCTGCCTGGGCCGCCGCCACGGTTCCTGCCGGCGCTCCTACGCAGAGCCAGCGGTGGGAGTCGAACCCACAACCCCCGCATTACGAATGCGGTGCTCTGCCGATTGAAGCTACGCTGGCATTTTTCGGCGAAACCGGCCGGACAGCCTGTAATCCTGTAAGCCTAGGTACGGCCTCAATTTGCGTCAAGGGCTGGTGCCGTCAGGACTTCCGGCGATTCGCGGCAAGCCGATAGAGCTGCGGCCCGCCTACGGCTCGTCCTGCTCGACACCTATAATTCCTCAGCGGTTCGCCGCGCAGATTCCTGAACTCTGAACCCCGAACCCCCAGCCCTGAACCCTCCGCTTGCAGATTCTCACCTATCCTCACCCGACGCTCCGCCGCGTGAGCAAACCGCTGCGCCGCGTCGATGCCGAGCTGCGCCAGAAAATCCGCCAGATGTTCGACCTGATGTACGCCGCCAAAGGCATCGGACTGGCGGCCAACCAGGTCGATCTGCCCCTGCGGCTGTTCATCGTGAACCTCGCCGCCAAGCCCGACGAGGGGGAGGAGCTGGTCTTCATCAACCCGGTGATTTCGCTCCCCCGCGGCGGATCGGAGGAGGCGGAAGAAGGCTGCCTCAGTCTGCCGGGCGTTTACGGCAACGTCACCCGCCCCAAGCAGGTGCGGCTCAATGCCTACTCGCTCGCGGGCAACGAAATCGAGGCCGACGCCAGCGGCCTCTTTGCCCGCTGCGTGCAGCACGAACTCGACCAC
The DNA here is from genome assembly GCA_035649715.1 of Pirellulaceae bacterium. Lineage (GTDB taxonomy): Bacteria > Planctomycetota > Planctomycetia > Pirellulales > Pirellulaceae > CAYLLN01. The sequence goes on along the minus strand of DASRJB010000569.1, from coordinate 2,255 downwards.
TTGGGCGGCGTGCTCTTTCCCGACCGCATGAGCCCCACCGCCCGCGCCGACATCCAGGACGAGCTGAACGTCTTCGAGACCGAATTCAACAGCCGGCGGGCGACCAAGGCGATCCCCAGCGACGAGGAAATCGCCCGGCAATGGGCTGAGCTGGAGCAACGATACACATGAATTTGGGATGTATGATTTGGGATTTCAGCCCCATCCCAAATCCCAAATCCCCAATCCCAAATTGACATGCGAATTGTCGTTCTCGGTACGGGCCCATTTGCGGTGCCGCTGTTTCAGTCGTTGGTGGATTCGCGCCATGAGATTCTCGCGCTGATTACGCGGCCGACGCCGCCGGCGAAGGGGCGCGAGAAAGCGCCGCCCAATCCGATGCGCGACCTGGCCGAGCAGCGCGGGCTGACCGTGCATGCGCCAGAGAGCGTCAACAGCGAGGAGGGGCTGATTCTGATCCGCTCGCTCCAGCCCGACTTGCTCGTGGTCTGCGACTATGGGCAGATTCTCTCGGCCGAAGCGCTCGGTATCGCACGCTTGGGCGGCATCAATGTGCACGCCTCGCTGCTGCCCAAGTATCGCGGGGCAGCGCCGATCCAGTGGGCCTTGTTGCACGGCGAATCCGAGACGGGCGTCAGCGTGATCCACATGACGCCGCGGCTGGACGGCGGCCCGATCCTGGCCGTACGGGCGACGCTGATCTCCTCCGACGAGACGCAGCTAGCGCTCGAGGACCGCCTGGCCCACCTGGGCATCGAAGCGGTCCACGAAGCGATCGATTTGCTCGGCAAGTGGGACCGCGCCAGCCCCATCGGTACGCCGCAAGACCCGCAGCTGGCGACGAAGGCCCCGCGGCTGAAGAAGGAGCACGGTCTGATCGATTGGCAGCGCACGGCCGAGCAGATCCGCAACCAGGTGCGGGCGCTCAAGCCCTGGCCCGGCACGTTCACCTTCTGGTCGCGCCCCGGCCACGAGCCGCTGCGGATCGTCATCGACCGCGTCAGCATTCTCGGCCTGGGCATCCGCGCCGCAGCCATGGTCGATAGCTCCGCGCCCGTCCATCAGCCGGGCGAGGTCGTCGTCAGCGACCGCCAGCAGCTGATCGTGGCTACCGGCGACGGCGGCCTGTCGCTGATCAACGTGCAGCCCGCCGGCAAGCGGGTCATGCCCGTCGCCGACTTCCTGCACGGGTACCACATCCGCGAAGGCGAGCGGCTGGGATAGCCGTAGGCGACGCTGGCAGCGTCGGCTACGGAATCTTGTGCAGCGTGTAGTGGGCCTCGTCGGGGAAGAACACACTGCCGGCCGGCGCGAGATTCTTGAGCTTCAGCTCATACACAAAGCCGGCCCGCAGGTTCGGCAGCGTGAGCATCACGCGTTTGCCGTCGGCCGCGACTTCCGCAGAGCCGATTTTCTCGATTCGCCGGTCGATGTCCGGGCCGCCGTACGCGGGCGTCGATTCGCGGCGATACGATTCGATAGCGTAGCTGGCCAGATCGGCCGCCTTCGCCCGATCCACCGGCTGCATGAAGTCGATGGCAAAGCCGCCGGAGGTCGCGCGGACCTCGGCGATGCCGCAGGGCAGCTTCTCCGGCTCGATCTTGATCTTCACGATCTGGCCGATGTTGTTTCCCGCGCCCCAGCCGCTGTCGTGAATCTCGCCGACGTATAGCTCCGCCGTCGTGGGCTTGATCGCACAGACGATCGGTCCGAGCAGGCCCTTCTCAACCTCCGCCGGCGGCACGCTCAGCGGATACGCGGCTCCCTGATACGTATCGCCGACTTTCTGAAGCGACATCCGAATCAGCCGCCGCGTGTCGTATTCGCAGCCGACGAGCTGACCCTCCAAGGGCCCGAACATCGTAGGGTGGGTCGAGGCCGCGGCGGCCGAAGACCCACGCGGCGCTCCAGCCTCCGACGCCGTTCCCGCGTGGGTCTGCGGACGCTCCGCGTCCTTGACCCATCCTACGGGCGTTTCCAAGAAGCAAATCCCGTTCACGCTCCGCGTCCAGGGATGCGGAATATTGATCGCCGGCTCCGCCAGCGGCGGCGGCCTAAATCCCTGCTCCTTCTCCAGCGCGTTGATGAACCCAAAATGCGCCCCCTTCCGCACATGGTTCAGCTCATTGAACGGGTTGTAGTTCCCCTGGTTATCCGTGACGAACAGCTCGCCGTCACGATTGCGGGCCATACCCATCGGAAAGCGGTGGCCGGAGGAGATGACTTCGATGTCGAAGAGTCGCTGATTTTCTGTT